>SHYW01000008.1 GCA_009692615.1 Deltaproteobacteria bacterium
TGCGGCCTCAACCACGGTGATCTCGCTGCGATATACTCGTTGAATTACGTCTAGTCGTTTCTCGTCTTTCATTGTCAGGGTTGTCATCCTTCCACCCTGACATAATTACGTTGCCGTTAACCCCTGACATAATCACTTTGCTACAACAATTCTCAATTTATTATTGTGTAGAGTCATCGAATCGTGCATTAATCAACCAGATTGTATGGCTCTAGCCAAGTTTATGAATACATGACACCAAGCGGACTAATTATCATCCATCAATTCCGCCCAATTACCGGCGGCGCCGAACTACAAGCCGAGCGATTAGCAAGAAAGTTAATCGGCCTTGGTCATCACATGCAGATATTGACGCAATGGCGCACGCCAGATTCCCCACTGGAAGAAAACCTCCAAGGCTTAGAAGTCCATCGAGTGAAGTTTCTCCTCACCTACTGGATCAAACATGGCGTCGTGGATACATTTCGTTATCTTGTAGGGCGCCGGCAGAGCTACGACATTATGCATGTCCAGCATGCGTTTGGCCATGCCGTCGTTGCGGTCGTAGTGGCACGCTGTTTCAAAAAAAAATGTATTATAAAGATCGCCTGCGCTGGGTCATTTGGCGATTTAAACGTTTTCTCACAGTTCGATGGGTTCAGATGGGCTCTACGAATACTGCACCAGGCGGATCGGATGATCGCGATAAGTCGCGAAATTGAGGCAGAATTGATCACCTGGGGATTTTCGCCGCGTCAAATCGCGTATATTCCAAACGGAGTAGATACTGACTATTTCAAGCGTCGACAGCCATTTCCCGATCGCAAAATAGTACATTTCGTTTTGATCGGACGACGACACCCGCAAAAGGGAATTGATATCATACTAAAGGCGGTCCAAATATTACTGAAACAAGGCTTGGGGCATTGTTTCGATCTCCAGTTGTTCGGTAGGGATTTCCCGGATTATGATTACTGCCTGATGGCTGAGGACCTAGGCGTACAGGGATGGGTAAAATTTTGCCCACACTCAGAGTCAATGTTACAGATCTACCACTCGGCACATTGCTTGGTGCTTCCGAGCCGGGGCGAAGGTCTAGCCAACTCACTCCTGGAAGCAATGGCAATGGAGCTCGCCGTCATAGCCACTCAAGTTAGTGGTACCGTTGATGTCGTGGAGCATGAACGTGAGGGCCTGCTCGTTTCACCGAATTCCGCTGAGGCAGTTGCACACGCTATGTCATTGGTGATTCACAACCCAGAACTCGCCCTGACAATGGGCCAAAACGCCAGATTAAAAGTCATTCAAAAATTTTCCCTTGATAGTGTGGCGAAACAATATTCTGAGCTATACGAAGAGCTGTCGCTGAGTTAAAGCGTAACTGTGCTATGCAAAGTAATTGATCTGACCTTGAACCTTCAGATAGCGCGTCGGTCAACGAATATCGCGACGAACAATATGCCAAAGCTCCCCAACCCTTCGAGGTCTTTCATTCTCAACCGAGTCAAACAATTGACCCTCGCTCCAATCCGCAAGGCTAAGACTTGGCTCCGAGCAATCGAGGGAAATTGGCGTTGCACGAAACTCAGCGTGCCGGACTATTGGACACTTATATATTGGGGGCTCTTCGCGTGGTTGGTGCTCCGGGGAAGGATCGAGACCACCCTCATACGGTTCGTAAATTGCCGTCAGATCGTTCGCGAGCACGTGAACTAAAGCGATCTAGCTAATTTTTTGACCGATGTAGAGCAACCGCGCTTCATTTCCAACACAGGTGGAAATATCTTTACGCATTGCCACTAGATACTCAGGCATCTCGGGCACGAAACGGTGGCCAGCCCAATTTCGGTCAAAAGGAACATAATAATCAGCCTGAAAATTCACGCGATGGACGGCAATCGGATCGATTTCGTACTGACGTAGACATGAAGTCAATGACTCAGTGGTAAAAGAACGCACATGCTGCCATCGGTGGTAGAGCAAATTACTCACTGGACAGTAAGCCATATCAAGTTCCAAGTCTTCATTATTGGGCGTGGTAACGATAAGTATTCCACGTTTTTTGAGTAGTGCCTGCACCCGCCGAAGTGTCCGATCGAACTCATCCTCAAGTATGTGTTCAATGACTTCAGTCATAAGAATCACATCGAACTTCTCGTCACTGTGGGATCCGACAACTCCAAGAAAACCTTTTCGGTCTCGCAGTCGGGTAGTCCACTCGCCGATCCGTTCCGTCGAAGGTTCGTAAGCTGCGGCAAAGTATCCACGCTCCAACAGCAATTCGACGAGTTCCCCATTACCAGCGCCAAAGTCGAGAATTTTACCGGATTTTGGCAGATGGTGCTCGACCGCGATGATCACGCTCTTACCGCCTTGCTTGGCAAAGTCATATTCGGTCAACCGAGTCTGAGCCACTCCAGCCCAAAATCGCGAGACCAGCTCCGGGGTCCAGACAAGCCGCTGAACGGGTTGACCGACCATCGGTGTTTTAGGATTTGCGTCGTTAGCGCTCATGGGCTCACGTCATTGCGTCGAATGATGAAAGCCTGGCCCGTGGGAAGCATAATGATCCTTTCTCGTTTATGGGTAAAGAATTCATCTGTGGCAAGCTTCGCGCCGGGGCAGGACTTAAAACCGTAATCATCAAACAAAATGACTCCACCGGGACTGAGGCGATCATAGAAAAAGTTTATAGAGTCTCGTGTAGGTTCATAAAGGTCCACATCAATGTGTACGAATGAGAATTGTTTATCAGCCACCTCTGGAAATCTTTCGGGTATCCATCCGCGGCAAATGGTGAAATTTTTGAACTCGCGGAGATTCTCTCGGACTTCTGAATCATCGGCACGCAATGCGCCACGAAACCAATAATTTCCGTCACTCGCCAGAGGTGCGGACAAGCCCTCAAATGAATCAAAAAGATAATTGCGCTTTTTCGACGATTCAATAGCACGACAGATCAAGTAGGCCGTTGCCCCTTGGTAGACACCACATTCCGCGACGTCACCGTCAATGTGCAGGGTTAGCCGAAGTAACTGATCGAGCGTGTACTTCCGATCTAGCGAATGCCAATTGTCCGGATCCATAAAGCGCTTGTATACAGACAAGAAGCTCTGATCCTCTAGAAACAACCGCCCAAATTCACTGAACTTATACTTGGGATATATCGCAGCCGACAACTGCTCGGCAATTCGATATTTTTCATCCTCCGGCGTGGTATCGTGCACCCCAAGAGCGAGCATACTCAGAAGCTGACGTCTAGTGTCAGGCTCCTTCATGAGAAATTCGTTCAGGGTGCGTTGCAACTCTAAATCTTGCGCAAATGACAGATCTTTCCCTTGTGGCGGGACGCCGTTGATTGACCCGATACTACCGGAGACAATACCCAGGGCCTGGGCCAGACGCTTCAATTGCGCTATGAGATTTCGCTGAACCCAAGTTGTTCCGGCTTGCACGCGTCCCCACCTTCATCGGAATTGATTGTGAACTCAGTTTCAAGATTGACAACGGACTCAGTAAATAATCCTGCGGGACCAATCACCGTGAAATGCAGAGCGTCCTCGATAAAATCAGATTTTTGATCCGTTTCAATGTTTGCCAACCCCAACGTAATATAGTATTCCCCCGCTGCTAGCCACATTCGCAGTTTGGCCGTGAATGTTATCACCTCGCCTGCATGAACTTGTCGCGGCAACATTTTCTGCGACCGGTTGGTTACGCCGTATAAAATCGTGCCCATGCGATCCTTGATCGCAAAACCACCGGTCATCCCCGAAAATGCCTTGTCGATCCGAACACGCATGAATAGCGTGCAGGCCGCGCCCGACTCTAGGAAGTCGGTCATTTTTCCGGAGCTGTCGAGAATCCCATATTCAAGGAGAGTCGATGTGCCGTCACCATAGCGCAAACTCCGCGTCCCCTCACCGGTTACTTCCACGGGTAAGGTGGCAGTGCCACGAGCTTGCTGATCGAACAGTCGGCTACGATACGCTGCCACCACATCTCCCGGATCACCGTTCATCTGCAGTTGACCATCATCCAGCCAAATGGCTTCATGGCACCAGGTGCGCACGAGTTGAAGATTGTGCGTTACCAGAATGATCGTCTTGCCGGCGCTCTTAAAACGATCCATACATTCCAAACATTTCTCAACAAAGGCGCCGTCACCAACTGCAAGAACTTCGTCGACTAGCAAAATTTCCGGATCAATGTGAATGGCCGCGGAAAATGCCAGACGCATATACATGCCGCTCGAATAGGTACGAACGGGATCGTCGATATAGTCGCGCAACTCGGCAAATTCAATAATCGCTTCTAACTGGGATTTAATCTCACTTTGGCTCAGCCCCATGATGACGCCGTGAATCTTGACATTCTCTCTCCCAGTTAACTCAGGATGGAACCCTGCCCCCAATTCCAAAAGTGCCGACAC
This sequence comes from Deltaproteobacteria bacterium, assembly GCA_009692615.1. NCBI lineage: Bacteria > Pseudomonadati > Myxococcota > Myxococcia > Deltaproteobacteria bacterium. Next base: position 4,412 of record SHYW01000008.1, read on the forward strand.
TCTGCCGTTCACAGTCAAAGTCCCCGCATCAGGTTTGATAATCCCAGTGAGCAGCTTAAGGAGCGTGCTTTTTCCTGATCCATTCCTGCCAATGATCCCTAAACTCGTACCTTTGGCTATGCGCAAATCCAAATCCCTAAGCGCCCATTTCAATTTTTCGCCGCCGTTCTGGTGACGCCATAGATCGTGAAGCAAATAGGACTTAAGCGTGGTCGCCCGCGGCCCCGTGGTATGCCTTCGGTACTTCTTCGAAACTCCCTGTAACTCTATCGCTGGCTTTCCGTTCATACTTCCTCAGCGAAGATATCTCTCTGTGATTCAAACAGTGAAAACCCGGCTATTAACAATAAACTAGCCAATCCCGCGGCCAGCGCAACGCTCGCGAATGACGGGCTCCTGCCATAATATAGAATATCCTGAAAACACCGGATTATGTGAGCCATCGGATTGAAATCCACTAAGACATGATACTCTGGAGGTACGGTTGTGGAAGGATAGAAGACGGGTGTTATAAAAAACCAGACCATGAGTAGGTTAGGGACAATCTGCAGCAGATCGCGAAAGCGCACCGCGAGGGACGATAAAATAAGCGCGAGTGCGTACATAAACACGAACTGAATTAGCAAAACAAGCGGGAGATATACAATCACCCATGCCAAGCCGTCATGAAACAGAATCAGAAACAGCAGCTGGATCGGCAAGGTTAAGAGATAGTGAACCATATTCGAAGTGATATACACTAAAGGAATGATCTCCGAAGGAAGATAAACCTTCTTGATCAGTCCGCCATTAACAATGATTGAAGTGGTCGCGTCACTAATGCCAACCGAAAACCATGTCCATGAAAATATACCGCACAAAAGAAAGGCGGGATAATGTCTCATCTCGACACGCAGATAAATCGAAAATATCAAAACATATATCGCCATCAGAACCAAGGGGTTCACGAGAGTCCATATAAACCCCAAGACCGTCCCCCGATAACGACCTTTCAACTCCCGCGATACGAGGACCTGCAGCAGAGCACGATGATGGTAGAGCCGTTGTAAACGTTCCAATTGTTACTTACCTCGCAATTCATAAGTCCATGCAACCGACGAAGAAATGATTGTATCATAATAGAAGCAACCACACCGTTTGCAAGTTTCTAGAGCGCACCGTCTGGAGCGCGCGTTGTCGACCTCAACTCAGCACCTGGTCATTTGTTTTGTACGCTGAATTCTACCTTAGCCATGCTCGTAGAGAAAACTAGTGAGCCACATAGAACTAGACAATCAATAGAGTGGAAGCTGTCGCAAGACATGGAATGCGACTAGTTAAGGTCGCTACAAAGCTGGGTCAATCCGGCAAAATGGTGGAATACTGCAATCACGCACCGATTGACTATCCCCACCAATCAAAAGTCACTATCTCAAACTACTCTTCTTATTCCCAAGACCTGCGAGATTGAAATTGAAATTAAAGGTAGTCTTGGCGGGATTGATATTGTGCGCGAGGCCGAGGGTGACGCTCCAGCATTCGCAAAAAGATAGAAACTTGGTCGAGGCGGTAAAACCGAGGAAGCGGCCTTGACGGGCATCGACACTCGAACTGCCAAACAACAAGATGTTATCCGTGAGGTGATAAAGCGCGCTGGCACCTACGTTGGACGCGACGTTTTTATTCGGATCTGCGGTCACGCAACGGGGATCAGCGGTGTGCACGGCGCAGTTCGGCGGCGCATCGAGATCGATATTGGCATCCTCAGCGTAAAACGCGTTGGGGTTCTGGCGCACGAAAGCATAATTGAAGCCGACGTAGTTCGGCAGGACAAAATCGGGGTCGGCGATCCGGCGCGGCAGCGGTCGGGGATCCGAGACGGTTAAATAGGTTTGCATCGACGTTACCTGCCAGGGTCCCGGATGAACCGTGGTTTCCAATCCCAAGTTAAGATAGTTGATCGGATTGGTGCGCAGCTTAATATCCATGTCGGACAGTCTTGTGGTATTTCTCCGGGCGGCATCGAGATCGTAGCTTAGCGCGAGTTTCAAAATCCCGAGATCGCGGACGCTGCCAAAATCCACCGGGTTCAAAACCTCTTCCGTGTCGGTCGAAGTCGTCCCGAAGCGGCCCTGGGATTTTGCCCAGAAGCGGTTCGCCAGGGAGAATGTCGTGATGTTGCGCCGGCCGACGCGATCGACCTCGTCCATGATCGGGATGCGGCGCTGATCGACTTTGGGGACGAACAGATAACTCACTTCTGGTTCGAGGACATGTTTCAAGCCGACCAAATCGGGCCGGTCGAAACTATAAACGCGGCTGAGCGAGGTGCCGATATTGCCGCGCAGCTCGACCAACTCGCGGGAAACATTGTGCTCGGATGGCTGCACTGAAGTGTAGAGATGATAAAGCGTTTCGCGCGGCGCCACGCTCACAGAGCCAAACGCATACTGGCCGGCGCGAAACGGTAGGAGCAATTCCGGCCGCAAGTCCAAGCGCACACCATCGCCGCCTTGCCGCCGCACGTAATTGATCGCTTCCGTCCGCCAGCGAAATTCTAGCGGGAAATCGGCGAGAAAGCGCCGGCCCCAGAGCGCCAGTTGAGGCGTGCGCTGCAAGGTTCCTTTGTCGGGCTGGATGAAGTCCTGGTAAAAATTAAATTCGCCTTTGAAGAACGTATCGTTCCAATCGCGAAACACGCCGAGACGCGAATCGCCATAGCGGCTGCGCCGGAGATTGAGTTCCCGGGTGCCGGGCAAGTCGAAGCGTTCGACCAACTCACGGACGAACAGATTATCGCGGTAGCGCGCGAAATCGCTATAGGTCTGCCAATCCGAACTGGTCGTGTAGCGGTGGGTGCCAATCAGGCTCCAACGATTTTGCGGGATGGTCGGATCGGCGATGGTCTTGTCGATGACATCGGCCTGGGGATTTTTGCGCAAGCTTTCATTGAAGTAGGAAGACTCGATGCTAAAGTCGGCGTCCCGCGACAGCACGGTGCGAAACTCGCCGAGCAAGCCGACCCGCGCTTTGGTTTCGACGTCGATCGCCACCGTTGCGTCGGAACTTTTAGACAGCGCCCAGAAAAATGGCTGTTGGAAACGAATCCCTTCGGTGGTCGAGCGGCCGAACTTGGGAAACAGCAATCCGCTCTGCCGTTCTGTGCGCAGCGGAAAAATCGCATACGGAATATACATGACCGGGGTATCGAGAATATAGAAATAGGCGTTCTTGATAGTTCCAGTGCCTTCGAGTGTCAAATCCATTTGTTCGGCGTAAAACTTCCACGACGGCGCGCCGGAATCGCACAAACAAGTGGTAAAAAAGCCGTCATCGATGTGGTAGGTCTGGCCGCCGAACTTCTCAAAGCGCCGGCCGGTCACGCTGAGGTTTCCCTGCTCGAGGAAAATATCGCCGTCTTCGATCTCGCCCTTTTCACTCTCCATGTTCAAGCGCATGGAGCTGGCCGATTTGATCTTCCACTCGGGATCGTCGACGCGGATGTTGCCTTTGGCGGTAATTTCTTGGGTCAAGCGATTGAAATGCACGTACTCGCCCTTGAGCGTCATGTCCTGGCGCTTGAGCTCGACGTTGCCGCTGGCTTCGATCTCGCTGATGCCGTTGGACGTCGACAGTTTGTCAGCGACGATGTTCATTGCGTTGTCGGCCTCAGTGCCTCCTTTGACCGCCAGCTGAGCGCCGTTGGCCCGCCAGGTAGATGACAAAACCATGGCGCCGAGCATGAGAATAAAAAATAAGTTTTTGCGGTTCATTCGGTTGATGAAATATTAATGCCCGCCCCGCGGAGCGGCCGCCTGTGCCGCCAGCCGTTGGAGCATCGGCCGCACTTCGCCGAGCAAATACAGTGAGCCCGCCACCACCACCAGATCGTCGGTTTGGGACTCGTCGAGCAGCATTTGCAGTCCGCGGCGAGAGTCGTCGACCACGCGATGGGGAATATCAATTTTCAGCTTATCGGCCAATTGTCGTGGATCGGCGCTTCGCTCGACATCGACTCGCGTGAAAATCACTTCATCCACCGCTTGGGCCAACACGTCGAGCATCAGTTCCCATTCTTTATCCGCCATGGTGGCGAACAGCAATTTGATCTTCCGTCCCTGGCGCAGCGAGGTTAATTCGTCGACCAGCGCGTTAACCCCTTGGCAATTGTGCGCGCCGTCCAACAACACCGTCGGCCGCTCCAGCATGACTTCAAGCCGTCCTGGCCAGTGCACCGTTGCCAGTCCTATGCGTAGATTCTCTTCGGTGACGTGGAAACGGCCCTCAAGCAGCTCCAAAATCGCCAGCGCCAAAGAAGCATTGGCCCGCTGATGTCGGCCACGCAATGTTAACTCAATATTTGAGTAATATTGTTTTATACCTGTATAGTCGAAAAGCCCGTCATTTTTCAAGGAAAATCCATAATCTACGCCGAGAAAATAGGCTGGCGCAGCGCGCTCGATCGCGATGCTCTTGAGCAGCGCCGCCACCGCGCCGGAAACCGTGCCGCAAACCACCGGCACCCCGGGCTTGATGATGCCGCCTTTTTCCCGCGCGATGGAGAGTTCGTCCGAACCAAGATAGGCCTGGTGATCCAGGGCAATGGTCGTGATCGCGCTGACCAACGGCGTGATCACATTAGTCGCGTCGAGCCGGCCGCCGAGACCGACTTCGATGACTGCGATGTCGACTTCTTGGCGCGCGAAATAGACCAACGCCATCACCGTGACGAACTCGAAGAAGGTCAGCGGCGGCTCCATGTCATCGCAGTACCGGTGCACTTCTTCGGCAAGCGCGACCACCTCGGCTTCGCTAATCTCGCGCTCGCCGATGCGCATGCGCTCAGTGAAGGAAACCAGATGCGGCGAAGTGTAAAGCGCGGCGCGATAACCGGCGACCGAAAGTATGCGTTGCACCATGGCTGCGGTGGAACCCTTGCCGTTGGTGCCGGCGATGTGAATCGACGGAATTTTTTTCTCGGGATGATCGAACCGCGCCAGCGCTTTTTCCATGCGGTCCAAACGCAGATCGATGACGCTTTCGCGCAGCTGGTAGATGCGTTCGAGGGTTTCGGAATAGCTATCCATCGACGACGGCTCGCTGGTAAAAGGATTTCCGTAGCCGCGTTGCTCTAGCGCGGAAACGGGCTCCCAAAGCTACTTACGCCGGCGCGCTTGAACCATGGCCCGTTTGAGTCGGGCGACAAACGCGCCGGCCTGCTTGGCCTTTTGGTTATTACCCTTGGCATGTTCGATTTTTTCCACCAAGGCGCTGCCGACGACTGCGGCATCGGCAAAGCCGGCGATCCAAGCGGCCTGCTTGGGTGTCGAAATGCCGAAACCGACCCCCACCGGCAGCGCCCCGGCCTTACGCACCCGCGCCACTTGAGTTTTCAAGCTGTCGTCAAAGGTCCGGCGCACGCCGGTGACGCCGGTGACCGAAACGTAATAAATAAAACCGCGCCCATGGCGCGCCACCAATTTCAGCCGGTCCGGCCCGCTGGTCGGCGACAGGAGAAAAATCAAATCGATGCCGACTAGGTCGGTCCAAAGTTTGAGCTCGCCGCTTTCCTCCGGCGGCAAGTCGACGCAGAGCACGCCGTCGGCGCCGGCGCCAGCCGCCTCGCGTGCGAATTTTTCCAGACCGAAGCGGAAAAATGGATTGAAGTAGCCGAACAGAATCACCGGCACTTGCGAACCGCGGCGAAACTCCCGGACTAAGCGGAAGATCGCCGCCAGCGGCACCGGCCGTTGCAAGGCGCGCTCGGAGGAACGTTGAATCGTCGGCCCATCGGCGCTCGGATCGGAAAATGGAATGCCCAGCTCGATGCAATCCGCGCCGCCCGCTTCAAGGGCGCGCATGATCTTCAGCGTCGTCGGCAGATCGGGATCGCCGGCGGTGATGAAAGGGATCAGCGCCGCCTCGCGGTGTTTTTTCAGTTCAGCAAAAGTTTTTTCAATACGGCTCATGAAAATATTTTTTCTAAAGTTTCGCGCCCAAATAAGCGCCGACGGTGATCATATCCTTGTCGCCGCGCCCGGACAGATTGACGATGATCGTCTGGCGCTTGGACAGCCGCGGCGCCAGACGGCGCACCACGGCGATGGCGTGGGCGCTTTCCAAAGCCGGGATAATACCTTCGACCTCGGCGAGAAATTTGATCGAATCGATCGCTTCGGCGTCGGTGGCGGAATCGAACTGCACCCGGCCCTGATCGCGCAAATAACTTAACTCCGGGCCGACGCCGGGATAATCCAAGCCGGCGGCGATCGAATGGGTCTCGGTGATCTGCCCTTTGTCGTCTTGCAAGACATAGCTCTTGCTACCATGCAGCACGCCGACGGCGCCACGCTGGATGGTCGCCGAATGTTTGCCGGAATTAAGCCCAAAGCCGCCGGCTTCGACGCCGATCATTTTGACTTTGCGATCGCCGACAAAAGGGAAAAACAATCCCATGGAATTGCTGCCACCGCCGACGCAGGCGATCAAGTAATCGGGCAGCCGGCCTTCTTTTTTGAGAATTTGCCGGCGCGCCTCCTTGCCGATCACCGATTGAAAATCGCGCACCATCATCGGATAGGGATGAGGCCCGGCCACCGAGCCGATGAGATAATACGTCGTGCGCACGTGGGTCACCCAATCGCGCAACGCTTCGTTCATGGCGTCTTTGAGGGTCCGGCTGCCGGAAGTAACAACGCGCACCTTGGCGCCCAGGAGCTTCATGCGAAAAACATTCAACGACTGGCGCTGAACATCTTCCGCGCCCATGAAGATTTCGCACTCCAAACCGAAGCGCGCCGCCACCGTCGCCGTCGCCACGCCATGCTGGCCGGCGCCGGTCTCGGCGGTGATGCGCTTTTTGCCCATGCGCCGCGCCAGGAGGATTTGCCCCATGGTGTTGTTGATCTTGTGCGCGCCTGTGTGGCAGAGATCTTCGCGCTTGAGATAAATTTTCGCGCCGCCCAATTTTTGGGTTAACCGCTCGGCAAAGTACAGCGGCGTCGCGCGGCCAACGTACTCGCGCAGATAATATTGCAGCTCTTTACGAAACGCCGCATTACGGCGCACCTTCGCGTAGCTTTGCTCCAACTCGGCCAACGCCGGCATCAATGTTTCGGCGACGTAGCGGCCGCCGTAGGGGCCGAAGTGGCCGCGCCGGTCAGGCAGCTTTGGCGGCAGTGATAAATTCTTTGAGTTTCCCATGATCCTTAATACCTGGGCGCGCTTCCACGCCGCTACACACGTCAACACCGTAGGGATGAATCCGGCGGATCGCCTCGGCGACATTGTCGACCCGCAGCCCGCCGGAAAGAATCAGCTTGCTCGCGTCGATACCGTCGAGCCACTCCCAGGGAAACTGCGCTCCCGATCCGCCGTAGCCCGCGGAAAAGGAATCGAGCAAATAAAAATCGGCGCCATAACTTTGCATGACATCGAGCGAAGCGCGCTCTTTTACGCGAATCGCCTTGATCACTTTCAGATCCCAGCCGCGACAATAGTCGGCGCTTTCTTCGCCGTGAAATTGCAAGCCAGCGTAAGCCTGCCGTCCGTCCGCCAACACGCCTTGGGCGATGGTCTGAGCGACCTTCTCACGCGGCTCGTTGACGAACAGCGCGATGTTGAAACAATCCCGCGGCAATTGCCCGAGCATGTCGCGCGCCTGCTCCGGCGTGATGCAGCGCGGACTGGGCGGGTAGAAGTTAAAACCGAGCATATCCGCGCCGAACTCGATCGCCTTTTCGGCATCAAGCAATGACGTGATCCCGCAGACTTTGATTTTAACCGACGCCATGACGATTACTATCCGAAGCAACGCGACGCCCTTGCTGCCGCGATAAAAAATTTCGCCGCAAAGACAACTCCGCCCCGTTGCGTCATTCCCGCGAAGGCGGGAATCCAGTGCCGTGATGTCGGCAAGCCCAACCCAACCTGGATTCCGGCCTGCGCCGGAATGACGGAATTTATGTTTTCAACCATTTAGCAACTCGGCCAGCTTTTTCCCCGGCGCGGGCGCACGCATGAGCGATTCGCCGATCAAAAAGGCGTGAATACCCAACTTCTCGACCCGGCGAATCTGCTCAATACTGTCGATGCCGCTCTCGCACACCGCGGGCTTGCCGACGGGAACAAGCGGCGCCAGCCGCTCGGTGGTCGCCAAATTGACATCGAAGGTTTTCAGATCGCGATTGTTGATGCCGATCAATTCAGCGCCGCAGTCGATGGCCGTCGCCAGTTCCTTTTCCGAATGCACTTCGACTAAGCAATCTAGTTTCAACTCACTCGCCTGCTGGCGCAACTCTCGCATTAAGCTCGGCTCGATCATCGCCGCGATGAACAGCACGGCATCGGCGCCAAAACTTTTGGCCTCGTCGATCTGATAGGGATCGAGCATGAAATCTTTGCGCAGCAGTGGCACGTTGACCGCGGCGTGAATTTGTTCGAGATAGACCAACTCGCCTTGAAAAAATTTGTCCTCGGTCAAAACCGAAATCGCGCTGGCGCCATGACTAGCATAATCCTTGGCGATCGCCACCGGATCGAAGTCGGCGCGAATCAGACCTTTGGACGGTGAAGCTTTTTTGACTTCGGCGACGATCCGGCGCGTCGCGCCGGTCAGCGCCCGAGCGAAGCCTCGTGTCGGCGCGTCGAACAACGGCCGCTCACGCAACACTGATAAAGGTGTGTCGCGGCGGCGACGTTCGACGACGCCGCGCACATGAGCGGCAATAGTGGTGAGGATTTCGGCCATGGAATTTCACGCGGCATTGGTAAGCTCGACCAATTGCTCCAGTTTTTGCCGCGCCTTGCCGGAATCGATGGACGCCGCCGCCAAGGCGATGCCGGCTTTAACCGAATCCGCCTTGCCGCTGACATAAAGCGCCGCGCCGCTGTTGAGCAAAACGACATCGCGCGCCGGCCCTTTTTCGCCGGCGAGAATCGCTTTGACGATCTGCGCGCTTTGCTCGGCGCTGCCGCCGTGCAGATCTTCCAACTTGCAGCGCGTGAGGCCGACCTGTTCGGGTTCCAAAATATATTCTTTGACTTGGCCGTCACGCAATTCAGCGACATTGGTCGGACCGCACAGAGAGATTTCGTCCAGACCTTCCAAGCCATGCACGACCATGGCGCGGGCGCTGCCGAGATTTTTTAGCACGTTGGCAATGGCGCCGACCAGTTCGCCGCTGTAAATACCGATTAATTGATGACTCGCCATCGCCGGATTGGTCAGCGGTCCGAGAATATTGAAGATCGTCCGGATGCCGATATCGCGGCGCGGTCCGACGGCATATTTCATCGCTTCATGGAGCAGCGGCGCGAACAGAAACCCGATGCCGATCTTGGCGATGCACTGCTCGACGCGCTCTTTGGGCGCGTCGACTTTGACGCCCAAAGCGCCCAAGACATCGGCGCTGCCGGATTGGCTCGACACCGAACGGTTGCCATGCTTGGCGACATCGACGCCGGCGCCGGCGACAACGAATGCCGCAGTGGTGGAGATATTAAACGTACCCTTCTGATCGCCGCCGGTGCCGCAAGTATCGAGAACGGTTTTGCCGCCGACGTTGACCCGATGAGCTTTCTCTCGCATCACCCGCGCCGCGCCGGTGATCTCCTCGACGGTCTCGCCCTTCATGCGTAGCGCGGTCAGAAACGCCGCCACCTGCAAAGGCGTCGCCTCGCCGGTCATGATCTGATTCATCACGTCCACAGTGTCGGCCTCGGAAAGATTGACGCGATTGACCAGCTTGTCGATTGCTTCGCGAATGTTCATGCTCATGTCGGTCGTCTCATTTGGACGCGGCGAAGGCCTGCGGATGATTCTCTTTGGTGCGCAGCGCTTCGACGATTTTTTCCGCCTCGTCGCGGGAGTTATAGCGGCCGACGCTCACCCGATACCAAGTTTTGCCGCGGTTCTGGGTCTCGCTCACATAGGCGTTGTAGCCTTTATTTTTTAGCCGATCAACCAACAGTTTCGCCGACCTCTCGTCGGGAAAAGCGTTGACCTGGGCGCGCCAAACTTTGCCGGCGTCAGCAGCTTCGCCATTGGCTTCAGTTGTTTTCGCGGCTGCTTCAGCTTTGACGGTTTCGCTTTTCTTCTCCGCCCTGGGCGTTGGCGCCTCGGCCTTAGCCTTGGCGACCTTTTCAGGCGGCTTCTCTGGCTTGGCCTTTTCTTCCGCCAACGGCAGCGCCGGCTCCTTAGGCGCTGGGACGTTAAAAGTGATTTCGTCTTTCTTCGCGTCCACGTTGCCGGTGGTTGCGCCGGCTTCCGGCTTCAGCGGGATTTTTACCAGCGGCTCTTCGCGCTTGGCGATCTTTCTTTCCTCAATCCCCTTGCCGACAAACATGCCAATGAAAAAAATCACCAACGACGCCAAAGTGAAGGCGCCGCCCAGCAGCACCATTTGGCCGCGGCTAAAGTAAAATCGGTTTTCTTTGCCCCTGCGATTTTCCGCCATGACAATTTCCCCCGCCACCTGCGTTCAGGACGGCGCCGCCTCAACTTCGCCGCGGTTGGCCATTTTATACGGCGCGGTCACACCCAATATCTCCAAGCCGCGGCGCATCGTCTTCTGGACATTTTCTAATAACAACAAGCGCGCCCGGCTGAGCTCCAAATCTTCCGAAACCACCCGATGGCGGTTGTAGTAACGATGAAACTCGCCGGCGAATTCGAGTAAATAGAAAACCATCTTGTGCGGTTCAAGCTCGCGCACCGACTCTTCCAAGACCTCGTTGAACTCGATCATCCGGCGCACCAGCTCCAACTCTTCGGCCAATTCCAAACGCTCGATTTGAACGCTCGCGTGGTCGCCTAGCGCAACGCCTTGCTTAGCCGCCTGCTCGAAAATGCTCGCCACCCGGGCGTGGGCGTATTGAACGTAGAACACCGGATTGTCGCTCGACTGTTTTTTCGCCAATTCCAAATCGAAGTCGAGATGGCTGTCCGACTTGCGCATCAAAAAGAAAAAACGCGCCGCGTCCCGGCCAACTTCTTCGAGAACCTCTTCCAAGGCGACAAAATCGCCGGTGCGCTTGCCCATCCGCACCGGCTCGCCGCCGCGGGTCAACTGGACCATCTGGACTAGGACAACTTGCAATTGCTTGGCATCGTAGCCCAGCCCCTGCATTGCCGCCTTCAAGCGCGCCACGTAGCCATGATGGTCCGCGCCCCAGACATTGATCAGCTTGGTGAACTGGCGCTCGAACTTATTGCGGTGATAGGCGATGTCGGCGGCGAAGTAAGTCAACTCGCCGTCGCTCTTGATCACCGTGCGGTCCTTGTCGTCGCCAAACTGCGTCGAGCGATACCACTCGGCACCGTCTTGGGAATAAAGCAAACCGAGCTCGCGCAGGCGGGTCATCGAATCGTTCACTTCGCCGCGCTCGCGCATCGCCTTCTCGCTGAAATAGCAATCGAAACGGATGCTGAACTCGCCGAGCTGGCCGCGGATGGTCTTCAACAAGGAATCGCCGCCGTACTGGCGAAAAAAGCTCACCGCGCTCGCTTTGTCGCCATGCAAATATTTATCGCCATCCCGCGCTTTGACTTCGCCGGCAAGCTCGTTGACGTACTCGCCCGGGTAGCCGCCCTCGGGAAATTCCGCAACCTCGCCGAACGCTTCGCGATAGCGCGCGTACAGAGACAGGCCAAGATTTTCCATCTGGTTGCCGGCGTCGTTGACGTAATATTCTCGTTCGACGACAAAGCCAGTCGCTTCATACAAGCGCGCCAGGACATCGCCGATCACCGCCACCCGACCGTGGCCGACGTGCAGCGGCCCGGTCGGATTGACACTGGCAAACTCCACTTGAACCTTTTGGCCGTGGCCGATATTGAGCTGCGAATTCTTCCCGGCGTCGATGTCGCGCAGCTGCTCAAAGTAGAATTTCGGCGCGAAAGTAAAGTTGAGAAACCCCGGCCCGGCGATCTCCTGGCGCGCGAGAATCCCGTCGCGATCGTCGATGTTCTTGAGAATCGCTTCGGCCAGCGCCCGCGGCGGCTTCTTGGCGCTCTTGGCCCAAAGCATGGCGACGTTGGACGACAGATCGCCAAACTCGCGCTGCTTGGGCGGCTCCAGCAACACCGGCGGCAGCGCCGTCGCATTCAGCTCCAGACCTTGCGCCGTTTTCTCAACGGCGTCGGCCAAAAGCGCGGTAAGATGACTTCGCATCGGTTTCTAGAAAAATTCTCTTCCGCTCCTAGCACCAGCGCCGGATAACGAGAAGCTAAATCGCAAAGTAACGGGGAAATTCGAACGACAATGGAGACAATCTAACGTAATGATTTGTGCGGTGCAAACCGAGCGATTCAATTCTTCGCGCGCCGCTGTCGCTTCCTTTTCGGAATGGTCAACAGCCGCCGAATCTCCGGCGGAAACTCGCGCTTGGGCGAGTTGTCTTTCAAGCGAAACGGCGCCAGCGTCGGATCTTTGCGCGCGGCGGCGAGATACTGGCGCTTGGTTACGGCTTTGTCGTGGACCCAATATTTGGGATAGCCACGGCGAAGCTTGCCCTTAAATTTCCAGTCGCGCTCAATGCCATGCTGTTTCCCTTGATCCCAGTGCCTTTCTTGGTAGACGGATTTCTGGTCTTCGTTCAGCCACCATTCGAAGCCATGCAAGAAACCGTTTCGGTTAGACTGTATATCCCAGACAAAATAGGATGGACCGTCGAAGCTTTTGCAACGCCACAGATCGTAGCCAGTGCCGTGCACCATCCGATAGGTGCCAATGACTTGACCCGACCGATCAAATTGTTTGGCCGTTCCGTGACACAACCCTTCCCTATATGGCTCCATCGACACAAGAAAGCCATCATCGTCCCAGGAATATTCGCGGCCATGTTTCTTGCCATTCTTCATCGGCGTTTCTTTTATGAGAACACCGCGGGCACCGTGGTAGCGGAAACCGACAACATTTCCGGCGATACGGTACTCGCGAGTCTCTGGGTACATCATACCGCCATGGCCACTCAGTTCTTCACGATAAGAGCTTGTGACTTTTTCTTCCGCTGCTTCAGGTATGTCGGATTGAATGCGTTTCACAATGCCCTTAGTGTTGGTTAGCCGCGAGAGTTGGTGGCAAGAGGAGGCGCAGCAAGCACTAGCGCAGCGACAAAAACTTCGCGGGAACGCTCTCGACTAAGAACAGCGGCCCGGACTCGTGGAAGCGAACGCCTGCGGCGTGGGCCGCTTGAGCGTCGACAATCAGAATCGCCGGAGCGGGGTCGTGCCGTTTGGCCACCGACTCAGCCTCTTCAGCGGTCACGCTCAAGTGAACATATTGGCGGTCGCGCGGCGCGAGGCCGTTACGGAGCATCGCGTCAGCCAAATCCCGCGTTGCGCCTACGTAAAGCTGCGCCGGCGGCGCCGTGTCGGCGTTGCCAAGATCGACAGGAAAAGAATGACCGTAAGTGGCGCGCACTTTGTCGCCGCGGATCTCGAAGCGCTTTTTCTCCGCCCCGTCGATCAGCTCACGAATCTGCTCTTCGGTGACGTCGTAGAAACGCTCCTGCACCATGTCGACGACTTCTTGCCATGGCGCGAAGCCCTCGTGGTCGAAGGTCAGCGGATAATCCTTCGGCTTGTGGCGCAGGAGAAAAGTCAGAAAGCGCGACAGCCGTTCGGGTGCGAGCGCCATTGATGCCCCGCTATTTTTTCGCGCCGGTGATGAGGTCGTAGACGTTGCAGGCGATGCCGGTGGCTTCGTAGCCGTCCTGGCCGGTGGCCTGGGCGATGGAAAACATTTGATAGGCCAAAGCGACGAACGGCATCGGCACTTCCATTTCGCGCGCCATGTCGAGGCCGAAGCCGACGTCCTTGGGCATCCAAGATTTGCGCGGTTTGTATTTTTTGCTGACGATGATCTCCATGATCCGGTCGATGGCGACCGAATCCTGCTGGGAATTTTTTAGGATCGTGCGAAAGGTGTCTTCGCTGAGACCGCCCTTTTTCAACCAGGCGCAAGTCTCCGCCAGACTCAAGTGGATCACCGCAGCGAACATCGCCATAGCGTTTTTCACCAGCTTTGCGTTGCCCAGCTCGCCGACGTAAATAATCTTATTGCCCATCGCCTTGAAGATGTCCTGATGCTTGTCGAACGTGGACTTAGACCCTGACAGCCAAAGCGACAAGGTGCCGGCCGCGGCCGCCTCTTCGACGCCGCCCGCCGAGCCATCGAGAATCGTCCAACCTTTTTTAGAAAGTTCGGCATCGACGCTGACGATGGTTTTTTTGTCGATGCTGCTGAAGTCGATCCAGGTTTTCGCGCCGCTGGCCGCTTCATGCAGTCCACCCTTGCCCAAGCCAACCGCTTGCACCGCTTGATTATAAGGCAACATCGAGCAGACCACGTCGCAGGACTCCGCGATCGCCTTGGGCGAATCTTTGAATACCGCGCCTTGGGCTTCCAATCCTTGGCATTGCTCGCGGCGCAGATCGGTGATGATTAATTTATTGCCCGCCTTGAGCAAGTTGGCCGCCATGCCGCTGCCCATGCCGCCAGTGCCTATGAATCCTAGGGTTGCCATAATACCTCCGAAATATTTGATTGAAGTGACTTGCTACGAATCGACAATCCGCACACCCGCCGGCCAAAAAACCAACACCACCGTCTCGCCTACAGCCAGCGGCGTATGCACCGATTGCGGGTCCAAGAACACCAGATCGCCCTTCACATACTCGCCGGTCTCGTCGGCGATCTTGCCTTTGAGCACGAGGTAAAACTCGCCGCCGATATGTTGGTGTTTTAAGAAGGCATCGGGCGACGCGTCGGCGGCGATGCGATAGAGCACCAACTCGCGCTTGTCGGCGCGCGCCAGACGGGCCATCGATAGGCCGTTGCCGAAGTCGCGCCACTGAAACCGATCGAGCGCGGCTTCGTCGAGTTCGACGCTAACAAAATCATTCAAATTTCGGCGCAGCGCGCTGAATTCAGTTGAATCCACCGGGGTTAGATATCACGAGCGTAGGGCAAACAAAAGCAAACGACTGGACTGACCTAGTCTTTCGAAAAAAACTGCGGGTAAAAAAAGAGGGAGAATTTTCATTCTCCCTCTTGTGCCAACCCCTATGTAAAAATCTTTAGAGTTTAAGCGTTACGGACATGCCGGGCCGCCAATCGAACCGTTGACGCTGCTAAACGTCCAGGTCACACCGGTACAATTGGTATGCGACGCAGAGATCGTATAGGTACCGTTACCAGCAACGGTAGCACCGATGCTGACTCCGTTAGTGACGTTGAAGCCAGGAGGGGTACCCCTCACAAGCGTGCCGTTGAAATAGGTCGAATTCGCCGCGAAGTAAGCTTCCTGGGCGACGGCGGCGTTTCGCAGATCCGACTTAACCTGAGCCTCGTTACCGCGCTTACGGTAGGCGGCAAACTGCGGGATCGCGATGGCGGCCAAAATTCCGATGATCGCGACGACAACCAATAACTCGATCAGGGTAAAACCTGAATCGCTCTGCAAACGTAGCTTTTTCATTCGCCCTCCTTATTTCTCAGTCAAACTTGAATGAGGTTAAAGGCAAGATGGGGGCCAGAATCTCGAATCTATGACTCAGCGGTCTCGGGCGGCAATTTTGATCTGGACTTTATCAAGAGCCGTCGCGGAAAGTCCAGTTTATCGGCGACTTGTTCAAAGTGACAAGAATTTGACGAATAGCGAAATCGAGCTGAGGCTCAAAAAATCCACTAATTTGTGGAACTCGCCATTCGACCGCGGTGACAAAATTTGCCCATCGATAGCCAAAAAACCGTCACCACTATGAAGACTACCAAAAACGAAAACAGCCCGCCGGACCAAGGGTCGCGACGGGCTGTTATGATGAGTTCTCTATATTGAAAGAGCCTAGGCCGCAGCCACCTGCTCCTTTTGCTCGCGTTCGCGACGGCGTGCTCTGCGGCCTTTCTTAGCACCGCCACTGGCGCTTTCCGCCACCGCTTCCGAACCTACCAGCTCGATCTGCGCCATCTGGGCGGCGTCGCCATGGCGGAGACCGAGCTTGATGATCCGTGTATAGCCACCTGGGCGATCTTTGAAGCGCGGGCCGATGGTATCGAAAAGCTTTTTCACCACGGTTTTGTCAAAAACGATGCTCAACGCTTGGCGGCGCGCGTGCAAATCGCCGCGCTTACCGAGCGTGATCACCCGCTCGACCCAACGGCGCAACTCCTTGCACTTGGGGTCGGTGGTTTGAATCTTCTCCTCGCGCAGCAGCGCGGTGATGAGGTTGCGCATCAGCGCCCAGCGATGGCTGGAGTTACGGCTGAGCTGTCTGCCCGACTTGAGATGACGCATGATGAATCCCTATTCCTTTTCGGCATCGCGCTTGCGCGCGTCGATTTCTTCACGTGTCGGAAAATGATCGACCTTCATGCCCAGTTCTAGGCCCATTTCCCGCAGAATCTCTTTAATCTCATTGAGCGACTTATGACCGAAGTTTTTGGTCTGGAGCATCTCTTGTTCGCTCTTTTGCACCAGCTCGCCGATGTATTTGATATCGGCGTTCTGCAAACAATTTTGCGAGCGCACCGAAAACTCGAGCTCGTCGACACTGCGAAATAAATTATCGTTGAGCGGAATCGCCGGGCCGTTGTCGTTCTTTTCCGGCCGCGGCTCTTCTAGAAAATTGACGTAGATGCTCACCTGGTCTTGCAAAATCTTGGCGGCGTAGGCCATGGCGTCGTCCGGTTTGACGCTGCCGTCGGTATGAACATCGAAAACCAACCGCTCATAGTCCGTGCGTTGACCGACCCGCGCGTTGCCGACCGTGAAGTTAGCTTTCAACACCGGTGAAAACACCGCGTCGATGAAGATGGTGTCCACCGGCACCCCTTCTTCGCGATTGCGTTCCGCCGGCACATAGCCGCGTCCGAGCTTGACCGTCATTTCCATTTCCAGCTTGGCGTCCCGCGACAGGGTGGCGATTTTGTGATCGGGATTGAGAATATCCACCGCCGCCGGCCCGATGATGTCCTTGGCGTGGACAATGCCCGGCCCCTTGGCGTCGATCTTGAGAGTCTGTTGCTCGGATTCGTTGAGACGGAGCCGCACCTCTTTGAGGTTTAGAATGATGTCCGCAACGTCTTCAGTGACGCCCGGCACGGTGGAAAACTCATGCAAGATATTCTTGATCCGCACGGCGACGATTGACGCGCCCATGAGTGAAGACAGCAAAAGGCGCCTGAGCGAATTGCCGAGGGTTTGGCCAAAGCCGCGCTCGAACGGCTCGGCGTAAAACCGGCCGAAGGTCGAGGTCAAAGATTTCTCATCCACCTCCAACTGCTTTGGTTTAATCAAATCGGTCCAATGCCTGTACACTGTGGACATAGTCTCTCCCCAGATTCGAATCTTACTTCGAATACAATTCGACGATCAGCTTTTCGTTGATCGGCATCGTAATGTCGTTGCGCGACGGCAGGATTTTGATCCGGCCGCTGCAAGCGTCGCGATCGATGTCGGCCCAGTCCGGCACGCCGCGCCGTTGTGAGCCCTCCATGGCGGAAAGCACTCGGGTAATCTGCCGACTCGATTCTTTTACCGTCACGACGTCGCCGACTTTGACGGTAAAGGACGGAATGTTGACTTTTCTGCCGTTCACCAAAATATGGCCGTGGCGCACCAGCGTGCGCGCTTCGGCGCGGGAGCTGGCGAAGCCGAGACGATAGGTCACGTTGTCGAGACGCCGCTCGAGCAATACCAGCAAGGTCTCGCCGGTGATGCCTTTGGTACGCGCCGCTTCGGCGAAGGTGCGGCGAAACTGATTTTCCATCAAGCCGTACATGCGCTTGACCTTCTGCTTCTCGCGCAGCTGCAAGCTGTACTCGGAAAATTTCGGCCGCCCCTGGCCATGTTGTCCGGGAGGATAATTGCGCCGCTCGATGGCGCACTTGTCGGTGTAACAACGCTCTCCCTTAAGAAAGAGCTTGAGGTTTTCGCGCCTGCAAAGCCGGCACACGGAATCTGTGTATCTAGCCAACCTACTTTCCTCCTCTAGCGATCAAACGCGTCGGCGTTTCGGCGGACGGCAGCCGTTGTGCGGGATCGGCGTCACGTCCTTAATCAAACTGATGTTAATTCCCGCGGACTGCAGCGCCCGGAGCGCCGACTCGCGGCCCGCACCCGGCCCGCGCACGAAAATTTGCACGCTGCGCAGCCCATGATCCATGGCCTTCTTGGCGGCGCTATCGGCGGCCTGCTGAGCCGCGAACGGAGTGCCCTTGCGCGAGCCTTTGAAACCCATGGCGCCGGCGCTCGACCAAGAGATCACGTTGCCCTGATAGTCGCTGATCGTGACGATCGTATTGTTGAAAGTCGAGTGGATATGCACCACGCCTTCAGCGACGTTCTTGCGTCCGCGTTTCTTGCGCGCCGCCCGTTCGGCGGCTTTTTGTTCGGCTGTTTGTTTATCGTCCGTAGCGTCTGCCATTCTGCGCTCCTAATAATCCCGTTAATCCGTTTTTACTTCGTCGGCGCGACTTTTTTGCCGGCCACGGTCTTGCGCGGTCCCTTGCGCGTGCGCGCGTTGGTGTGGGTTCGTTGGCCGCGCACCGGCAGATTTCTCCGGTGGCGATTGCCGCGATAGGAGCCCATGTCCAAGTGGCGCTTAATATTTGCCGTCACGTCGCGCCGTAAATCTCCTTCAACCTTGATGCCCTGATCGAGAATCCCACGAATCTTGGCGATATCCTCGTCGCTCAAATCGTCGGTCTTGAGATCGAGCGAAACGCCGGATTGACGCAAAATATCCCGTGACGAATTGCGCCCGATGCCGTATATATAAGTCAGCGCAATTTCCATGCGCTTGGCTCTCGGAAGGTCGACTCCTGCGATACGTGCCATGTTCTCACTCCGTTCGAAATCTCAAATTTCAAATCTCAGATTGCAGATTCAAATTTGCAAAAAAAATTAGCCTTGGCGCTGTTTATGTTTGGTGTTTTCGCACAGCACCCGCACGACGCGCTTGCGGCGGATAACAATACACTTGTTACAAATCTTTTTTACCGAAGCTCTAACCTTCACGACGACTCCTCTGTTTAACGCTCTCGGAAAATTATCCGTCCCCGCGCCAAATCATATGGCGACAATTCAATTTTGACTTTGTCGCCGGGAAGAATTTTGATGTAATGCATGCGCATCTTACCCGAAATATGCGCCAAGACCTTATGGCCATTTTCCAGTTCCACCCGAAACATCGCATTGGGTAGGGTCTCTAACACCTTCCCCAGGACTTCAATGGCATCTTCTTTTGACATAGCTTGTCTTGCCGCGCGCGTCCCCGGTAATTACAACTGACTCAAAATATAAGGCCCGTTTTTAGTGATCGCCACCGAATGTTCGAAGTGGGCGGCTAAACTACCATCTTTAGTTACGGCCGTCCAGCCGTCGTCCTTTATCTCGACTTCGAAGGTACCCACGTTCACCATCGGCTCGATCGCTAGCACCATACCTTCTTTCAAGCGCAAACCGCGGTCCGGTTCACCGTAGTTCGGTACCGGCGGCTCCTCATGCAGCTTCTTGCCGATACCATGGCCGACAAACGCCCGCACCACTGAATAACCGGCATCCTCGGCGATTTTTTGCACCACCGAACCGAGATCGCCAAGCCGCTTGCCGTCATGCAGCTGTTCGATACCCTTGTAAAGCGACTGCTCGGTGATCTCCATCAAACGCTGCGCCTCGGCGCTCACTTTGCCAACACCGACGGTAATCGCCGAGTCGCCGTAATAACCGTCAAAGATCACGCCATAATCGAGACCGATGATATCCCCCTCATGAAGCACCCGGGTGGAAGGGATGCCATGGACAATCTCGTCGTTGACCGAGGCACAAAGGCAGTGGCGGTAAACCCGGCCAGCCACGTTGTAACCCTTGAAGGCCGGAATCGCCTTGCGCTTGAGCGTCTGTTCCTCGGCCACCGCGTCCAAGTCCAAGGTCGTTATCCCTGGCGCGATCCGCTGTCTCAGCTCTTGAAGAACCTCGGCAACCACCACATTCGCTCGCCTCATGATCTCGATTTCGCGGTCCGATTTGAGCGAAATCACAACACGACATCTCCCAAAGCTGCGATCACCCGGGTGCGAATCTGCTCGATTTCGCCGACTCCATCAATCTCCCGCAACAAACCGCGGCTGCGATAATAGTTCGCCAACGGCGCGGTTTGCGTGTCGTAAACTTGCAACCGATGGGCGATGGTCTGCTCTTTATCGTCGTCGCGCTGATAAAGCTCTCCGGCGCAACTATCGCAAACTCCGACCTGCTTGGGCGCGTTGAACGACACATGAAACATCGCGCCGCATTTACGACAGGTGCGCCGCCCCGCCAGTCTTTTGACAATAATCTCCTGAGGTACCTGAACCGACAACACGCAATTCAGATCTAGCCTCATCTTTTTAAAAATCTCATCGAGACTCTCGGCCTGGGAGATCGTTCTCGGAAAGCCGTCGAAGAGAAAACCCTTTTCACAGTCTTTCTGCTGCAAGCGCTCGGCGACTAGATTGACGATCAAACCATCCGGCACTAAAGCGCCGCTCTTAATAAATCCTGAAGCTTCTTTTCCAAGCGCCGTCTGGTCCGCGACGGCCTTCCTCAGAATGCCGCCGGTAGAAATCTGCACCGCTCCGAATTCATCTTGAAGCAGCTTAGCTTGAGTACCCTTGCCCGCCCCTGGAGGACCCAGCAATACGACACGTACAGCACCGGCCAAAATTTAGCCCTTTCTGCCGCGCAACCGCCCGCGCTTCATGAACCCCTCATAGTTGCGAGAGATCAAATGGGTTTCCATTTGCGCCACGGTATCCAACGCCACGCCGACCACGATCAGCAAGGCGGTACCGCCAAAATAAAAAGGCACGTTCAACTGCCGCACCAAAATTGTCGGCAGCAACGACACGACACAAAGATAAATCGCGCCACTCAAGGTAATACGCGCCAACACCCGCTCGACATATTCGGCGGTTTTTTGACCGGGGCGAATGCCCGGAATATAGCCGCCGGCTTTTTTCATATTCTCCGCCACGTCGCTGGGGTTGAAGACTACAGCCGTATAAAAGAACGCGAAGAAAATAATCAGCAGCACGAAAACAAAATCATGCAGCAGCGCGCCCGGCGCTAGAGCGCCGGAAACCGCCGACACCCAAGGGTGATTGGCGAACTGCGCCAAGGTCGCGGGAAAAATCAATATCGACGACGCGAAGATCGGCGGGATCACGTTAGCGGTATTGATTTTGAGCGGCAGATGAGAAGTCATGCCGCCGTACATTTTGCGCCCGACGACGCGCTTGGCGTATTGAACGGGAATACGCCTTTGACCGCGTTCGACAAAAATAATCGCCCCCACCACCAGCACACTCAAGACCAGAATAACCAGTGCGACAATCGGACCGATTTCGCCGTTGCGCATGAACTCGAAGGTAGTGGAAACCGCCGACGGCAAACGGGCGACGATACCGGCGAATATAATCAGCGAAATACCGTTGCCGATGCCGCGCTCGGTGATCTGCTCGCCGAGCCACATGATAAACGCGGTGCCGGAAGTAAGCGTGATCACGGTCATGAAGCGAAAGCTCCAGCCGGGGGTTAAAACCAAACTATGGCCGCCCGGGCCCTGGGTTCCTTCAAGACCGATACTGATCATGATCCCTTGTACGATCGACAGCACCACGGTGCCGTAGCGCGTGTATTGAGTAATCTTGCGCCGGCCAAGCTCGCCTTCTTTCGACAGTCTTTCCAAATAAGGAAACACCACCGTGAGCAATTGCAAAATGATCGACGCGCTAATGTAGGGCATGATGCCCAGAGAGAAAACCGAAAACTGCTCCAGGGCGCCGCCGGAAAATAAATTGAGAAAGCCGAACAAAGTATTTTTCTGCTGATCGAAAAACGCCGCCATCGCGAGCCGGTCGATTCCCGGCGTCGGCACATGAATGCCGAGGCGATAAACCGCCAACATCGCCAAAGCAAAAATGCCTCGACGGCGCAGCTCGGGAATGCGCGACGCGTTTTGAAAACCGCTAAGCATGAAGTGCGATCAACTCCGCCTTACCGCCGGCCGCTTCGATCTTCTCTTTCGCCTTGGCGGAAAATCCATGGGCTCGTACCGTCAAAGCCTTCGACAGCGAGCCTTCACCGAGGATTTTTACCCGGCGATTTCTGCCGCTGACAAAACCGCGCTGGGTCAACGACTCAGGAGTCGCTTCGCTGCCCGCCGCAAGCTCTTCAAGCTGGGACAGATTGACCACCGCCATCTCGTCGCGAAAAATATTGAAAAACCCGCGCTTGGGTAAACGCCGTTGCAACGGCATCTGGCCGCCTTCGAAGCCCGGTTGAACATTGCCGCCAGAGCGCGCGCCTTGACCCTTATGGCCGCGGCACGAAGTCTTGCCATGGCCGGAGCCTGGGCCTCGACCGACTCGCTTACGCTTTTTACTTGCACCGGGGGCCGGTTTTAATTCATCGAGTCTCATGATTAACGAATCTCCGCGAGGGTTTTACCGCGCCGATCGGCGATCTCTTCGGGAGAACGCAGTTCGCGCAACGCCTCGATGGTCGCCTTGACCATGTTATGGGGATTATTGGAACCGAGACATTTGGTTAAAACGTTTTGAATGCCCGAAGCTTCCACCACCGCGCGCACGCCGCCGCCGGCGATTACGCCGGTACCGTCCGAGGCCGGCTTGAGAATGACGTAACCGGCGCCGTAGCGGCCGATCACTTCGAAGGGAATCGTGCCATTGATCACCGGCACCCGAATCAAACTCTTCTTAGCCTGTTCGAGTCCTTTGCGAATCGCTTCCGGCACTTCCTTCGCCTTGCCCATGCCGTAGCCGACCACCGAGTGGCTATCGCCAACGACGATCAACGCGCTAAAGCTAAACCGGCGCCCGCCCTTAACCACCTTGGCCACCCGGGCGATGTTAACGACCTTTTCTTTTAGCTCTAATCCCTGGGGATCGATTCGTTCCAAAGTGACCTCTCGTTTCAATACTGGACTAAAATTCCAACCCGCCCTCGCGGGCGCCGTCCGCCACTGCCTTTACCCGGCCGTGGTAGAGAAAACCGTTACGGTCGAAAACTACTTGGGTAATATTTTTTTCTTTACAGGCCTTGGCCAGCGCTAAGCCGACTTGTTTGGCGGTGCCGACGCCCTTGCTCTGCTTGACCGCCTCGGCGAGCTCACCCGTGAGGGTCGAGACCGCTGCCAGTGTCTTGCCTTGATTGTCGGAAATGACTTGCGCGTAAATATGCTTATTGCTGCGAAACACACAAATCCGCGGCCGCGCATCGCTGCCGACAACTTTTTTGCGGACGCGCTCCTGACGCCGCCGCCTCGCAATATCCACTCGTTTATTCGCCATCTGTCGACCTCAATGATCTACTTTGCGCCCGCCGAGCCGACCGCCTTACCGGCTTTGCGCTTGATAAACTCTTCGCGATACTTAATGCCTTTGCCCTTATACGGTTCCGGCGGCCGCAGGCTGCGAAGCTTCGCCGCCATCTCACCGAGTAATTGGCGATCGGCGCCGCTCAGAGTAATGATGATCTGCCGTTCCACCGCCGCGGCCACGCCCTGGGGCAGAGGAAATACCACTGGATGGGAGTAGCCCAATGTCATGTGAATTTCCTGGCCCTTCACTTCGGCGCGGTAACCGACGCCGTTGATATCGAGCACCCGGCTAAAGCCGACACTCACGCCCTGCGCCATGTTGGCGATCAGCTTACGGGTCAAGCCATGGAGCGCGCGCACCTTGCGCTGCTCGTTGTCGCGTTGAACGTGAAGCGTATTGCCGTCCACCTTGACCTGCACGCCGGCGGGAATTGGTGCTTGGAGTTTTCCCTTGGGCCCTTCGAAGCGCACTGCGCCGGCGTCGACTGCAACCTTAACGCCGGCCGGGATGGTTACGGGTAGTTTTCCGATACGTGACAAATTACACCTCGATGCCGACTACCAGACCGAGCAAATCAGCTCGCCGCCGACGTTCGCTTTCTGTGCGTTACGGTCGACGAGAATTCCCTTGGGTGTCGACAAAATATTGATGCCCAAACCTTTACGAATCGGCGTCACCGTGTCGGCGCCGACGTAAACCCGCCGTCCCGGCGTGCTCATTCGCTTGATGCCGCCGATAATCGGCTTGTTCTCGCGGTCGAACTTGAGTTGAATGATCAACTCGTCGCCAAAGCCCAACGCCGCTTTCACTTTTTTCTGGTCCTTCAAGTAACCTTCGTCGATTAATACCTTGACGATGCTTTCCTTCAAACGCGACCACGGCACGGCGACCTTTTGATGGCGCGCGCTCGAGGCGTTACGAATTCGAGTCAACATGTCCGCGATTGGATCGGTCATTCCCATGATATTTTCTCCGCCTACCAACTAGCCTTGATCAGTCCGGGGATATGCCCTTTGCGCGCGTGATCGCGCAGGCAAAGCCGGCACATGCGAAAGCGCCGGTAAAAGGCTCGAGCCCGGCCGCAAAGCGGACAACGGTTGTATTCCCGCACTTTGAACTTGTTCGGCAACGCTGCCTTGATTCGCAAGCATGTTTTGGCCAATGGAGTTCTCCCTATCTACCGACTGATGAACGGCATCCCCATCAGTTTGAGCAGCAGCCGCCCTTCCTGGTCCGTCTTAGCCGTCGTCGTTAACGTTATCGTCATGCCCCGAGCCTTTTCCACCTTGTCGGCGTGGATCTCAGGAAAAATAATTTGCTCGCGCAAGCCGAGCGAATAGTTGCCCCGGCCGTCAAAGGACTTATCCGAGATGCCCTTGAAATCGCGCACCCGGGGAAGCGCCACATGAATCAACCGATCCATGAACTCATACATACGCGACCGCCGCAGGGTCACCATGACGCCGATCGGTACGCCCTCGCGCAGCTTGAAGTTGGCGATCGCCTTCTTGGCTTTGGTCACCACCGGCTTTTGGCCCGCGATGGCGGTCACCTCGACCACCGTCGCGTCGATCGCTTTGGCATTTTGCGTGGCTTCGCCGACGCCGACGTTGAGCGTGATTTTCTCCAGCCGAGGCACCTGCATGGAGTTCTTGTAACCGAACTCCTTCATCATGGCTGGCACCACGTCGCTGTCATATTTGGTTTTTAATCGTGCCATGGTCGTTTCAATCGTCCCAGTTCATTTAGTCCAACGCTTCGCTGCAGCGCCGGCAAATGCGAATTTTTTTTCCATCGGTCAAAGTTTTGTGGCCGATTCGCACCGGCGCGTTACACTTGCCGCACATGATCATGATGTTGGAAGCATCGATGCTCGCTTCCTTCTCGACGATACCGCCGGGCTGCTGCGGGCCGCGCGGCTTGGTGTGGCGCTTGACCATGTTGGTTCTCTCGATGATGACAGCATTCTCTGCCGGCATTACCCGCAGGATCTTGCCGGTTTTGCCCCGTTCCTTGCCGGCAATCACCATCACGCTGTCGTTTTTTCGAATCTGCACGAGCGGCTTCTCCCCAATCTTTTCTGCTATAAAACTTCCGGCGCCAGCGAAATGATTTTCATAAACTTCTTGCCCCGGAGTTCGCGTGCCACCGGGCCAAAAATACGCGTCCCGATAGGTTCCTTTTGATTATCGATCAAGACCGCCGAATTGACGTCGAAGCGAATATAAGTCCCGTCCGGCCGGCCGATTTCCTTCGCCGTACGCACCACCACGGCCTTGGTGACATCGCCTTTTTTAACCTTGGCATTGGGGATCGCCTCTTTCACCGCCACGACGATGATATCGCCGATGGAAGCGTACTTGCGTTTGCTGCCCCCAAGCACTTTGATGCACTGCACCCGGCGCGCGCCGGAATTATCGGCGACATCTAAATTTGTCAGCGCTTGAATCATAAATCCACCTCACCCGCCTTCACTTGAAAATCTAAGCGCGGGCCTCCGCCAACGGTGTCCCGCCCTTCGCCCGCTCGACGATTTTGCTAACCCGCCAACGCTTGTCGCGGCTGAGGGGCCGGCTTTCAACGATCACCACTCGGTCGCCGACATGACACTGGTTGGTCTCGTCATGGGCCTTAACTTTAGTGCGTCGTTTCAAGACTTTTTTATAGCGCGGATGGAGCACCCGCCGTTCGATGGAGACCACCACGGTCTTATCCATTTTGTCGCTGACCACCAAGCCGCTGCGTTCTTTTCTTAGCCCTCTGCTTTCCATGCTTAGCCTTTCTTACTCCGCAGCGCCTTCTCGCGCAGCAAGGTTTCGACTCGGGCCAAATCCCGCTTGGTCGCCTTGAGCGACATGGGATTTTCCAAACGGTTGGTGGCGCGCTTGAGGTTCAAGTGGCCGATCTCCTCGCGCAATGAATTGCGTTTCGCGGCCAAATCATCGTCGCTCAGCTCGCGCAGCTTTTTAGCTTCCATGGACCAACCCCCGTCGCTCGATCATCATCGTCGGGATCGATAATTTATGCGCCGCCAAACGGAACGCCTCTTTAGCGAGGGCGCCTTCGACGCCTTCCATTTCGAACAGGATTCGTCCCGGCTGCACCACCGCGACCCACATCTCCGTGGCGCCCTTACCTTTACCCATGCGGGTTTCGAGCGCCTTCTTGGTGAGCGGTTTGTCGGGGAAAATCCGAATCCAAACCTTGCCGCCGCGTTTGAGATAGCGGGTCAGCGCGACACGGGCCGCTTCGATCTCTCGGGCGCTCATCCAGCCGCGTCCCAACGCCTTCAAGCCGTAGTCGCCGAAGGCCAAGGTCGACCCACGATGCGCCGTGCCCCGGCGCCGGCCCTTTTGCAGCTTACGATATTTTACTTTTCTCGGTTCAAGCATGGTAATTCAATCAAATGTTGCCGTTAGCCGATCGCGACTTGCCGATCAGCCACCCATCATCGCTTTCTGCTGTTCTTCTTCGGCGGTCAAAACTTCACCGCGGAAAATCCAAACCTTGACGCCGATGATGCCGTAAGTCGTGTGCGCTTCGGCAAAACCGAAATTGACGTCGGCGCGCAATGTATGCAGCGGTACGCGTCCCTCGCGGTACCATTCGGTGCGAGCGATTTCCGAACCGCCGAGACGGCCGGCGCATTGAATCTTGACGCCCTGGGCGCCCATGCGCATGGCCCGCGACACGGTCTCTTTCATCGCCCGACGAAAGGCCACCCGCCGTTCGAGCTGCAAGGCGACATTTTCCGACGACAATTGAGCATCGAGATCGGGCCGGCGCACTTCGTGAATGTTGATGTATGTTTCCCGGTGCGTCAGCTTGGTGATCTCTTCTTTGAGCTTTTCGATTTCGGCGCCCTTCTTGCCGATGACGATGCCGGGGCGCGCGGTGTGAATGTTGATCTTGGCCTTGTTGGCCGCCCGCTCGATCTCAATGCGCGAAATGCCGGCGTGATAAAGCCGCTTTTTTAGAAAAGCCGTGATGCGAAGATCCTCGTGCAACAACTTAGGGTAGTCATGGCGCGCGAACCATTTCGAATCCCAGGTTTCGATGACGCCGAGACGAAAAAATTTTGGATGTATTTTTTGACCCATCAGCCCTTAGCTCCTATCCTCGGCTTCGTCAACGACAATCGTCACATGGCTCAAGCGTTTGCGAATGCTGGTGGCCCGGCCCTGGGCTCGCGGCATGAAACGTTTGAGCATACCGGCGCCGTCTACCTTGGCCTGCTTGACGTACAGCCGATCGACATCGACGCTTTGGGTATTCTCTGCATTGGCCACCGCCGTGCGCACGGTCTTGGCAACCATGCTCGCCGAGCGCTTGGGGATGAACTTGAGAATATTCAGCGCTTCCTCGACGCCCTTACCGCGAATCTGGTCCACCACTAAGCGAACCTTCTGCGGCGAGACCGGAATGTATTTTGTAGTCGCGCGTGTTTCCATAATCTATTCAGCTTGGTGTTATCGAATCGAGTTAATAACTATTTTTTCGCTGCCGCTGGCGCGGCCCGTGGCGCCCCACCGCTACTCTCTTTGGCGTCCGATTTACGATCCCCCGAATGAGCATAAAAAGTTCTCGTCGGGGAAAATTCGCCGAGCTTGTGGCCGACCATGTTTTCGCTGACGAACACCGGAATGAACTTGCGGCCGTTATGAACGCCGATGGTCAAACCAACCATCTCCGGCGTCACCGTCGAACGGCGCGACCAGGTGCGAATCACTTGGCGCTGGCGCGATTCCGCCATGGCGATGACTTTTTTAATCAAATGCTCGTCTATGAAAGGTCCCTTTTTAACCGAACGTGCCATGGTTAGCGGCCCTTCCTTCGTGCCACGATATATTGATCCGACGTATGGTTCTTTCTGGTCTTATATCCCTTGGTCGGCTTGCCCCAAGGAGTCATCGGATGATTGCCCTTGGAACGGCCTTCGCCGCCGCCATGAGGATGATCCACAGGGTTCTTGGCGATACCGCGGGTGGCGCCGCGAAAGCCGAGCCAACGCATGCGCCCAGCCTTACCCCAAGAAATATTTTCTTGATCGGCGTTGCCAACCTGGCCAACCGTAGCGCGGCATTCGGCCAACACTCGGCGTAACTCGCCGGAAGGCAACTTGAGCAATGCGTAGGATCCTTCTTTGGCCATCAGCTGCGCACCCAAACCGGCGCTGCGCACCATTTGCCCGCCCTTGCCGATCTTAAGTTCGACGTTGTGAATGGTCGTGCCGACGGGAATAAATTTAAGCGGCAGTGAGTTTCCCGGTTGAATATCGATGTTGTCATCGCCAGCGATCACCGTCGCGCCCACCACCAGCCGTTCGGGAGCGAGAATATAGCGCCGTTCGCCGTCGACGTAACAGAGCAGCGCGATGCGCGCCGAGCGATTGGGATCGTACTCGATCGCCTCAACCTTGGCCGGCACGTTGAGCTTGTTGCGCTTGAAATCGATCACGCGGTAAACCCGCTTATGACCGCCGCCGCGATGATCGCTGGTGACCCGGCCGGTGTTATTGCGCCCGCCACTTTTGTGCAGCGGTTCGGTCAAAGCTTTTTCCGGCTGACCCTTGGTCACTTCGTCGAAGGTCAGCCCGGTGCGAAAGCGCATGCCCGCTGAGGTCGGACGGTAAGTTCTAATTCCCATGATCCGTTCTTTCTAAATCCTTCGTCTATGCGCCGCCAAAATAATCGATCTTGTCGCCCGCTTTGAGCGTCACATAGGCCTTCTTCCAATCGGAACGGCGGCCCATGCTGCGGCCGACTCGGCGCACTTTGCCGAGATAGCGCGCCATGCGCACATCGAGGACCTTGACTTTGAACAGCGTCTCGACGGCGTGCTTGACTTCGATCTTGTTGGCGTCGGGCCGAACTTTGAATAAAAATTGATTGGCGCTCTCGGCCAATGCCGTGCCTTTTTCCGAGATCAACGGCGCTTGAATAATATCTCGCGGCCCCTTCATGCAGCCAACCTCTCTTCCATCAACTTGAGCGCGCCTTCGGTCAAGATCAAGTGTTCGTAACGCAATAGATCGTAAACATTCAAACCCGCTACGCGCAGCACTTTGATCTTCGGTAAATTGCGCGCCGAGCGTTCGATCTTGGCGTCCTCGGTAGCGACGACAATCACCGCGCTGGTAACTTTCAGCTCGGCCAACGCCTGCACCATCATCTTGGTCTTGGCCGCTTCGAGCTCGAACTTATCGACGACGATCAGTTTGCCGTCGCGGTTTTTCGTGCTCAACGCCGACAGCAAAGCTTCGCGCCGCGCGGTGCGCGGCATGCGATAGGAATAATCCCGCGGCGTCGGGCCGAATACCGTGCCGCCGCCAACCCATATAGGCGAGCGAATGCTGCCGGAACGGGCGCGACCCGTGCCCTTTTGCTTCCACGGCTTCTTGCCGCCGCCGCGCACGAACCCCTTGGTCTTAGTGGCGGCGCTGCCGGAGCGCCGATTGGCCAGCTGCATCAGCACCATTTGGTGCAGCAAGGGCGCCCGCGTCCTAGCGCCAAAAATGGTTTCATTGAGCTTCGGTTGTATAACGTGAACGTCCATCACTATTACCTTTACGATTAGCCTTTCACGGCCGGGTGCAATATCACCACACCCTGCTTGGAACCCGGCACCGCGCCGCGCACGAACAGCAAATTCTGTTCGGCACGAATGTCGACGACCAGAAGATTCTGCGTCGAGATCTGCTCGTTGCCCCAATGACCGGCCATCTTTTTTCCCTTGCGCACACGGCCGGGATAGGAACGGTTACCGATGGAGCCGCCGTGACGGAAATATTCGTGGGTACCATGAGAACCGGGAAATCCGGCAAACGACCAACGCTTGATGACGCCGGTGAAGCCGTGGCCTTTGGCAATGCCCGAGACATCGATCATGTCGCCGACTTTAAAAATATCGCCGGCGTTGATCTGCTGGCCGACTTCGTACTGCGAGACATCGTCGAGGCGAAACTCGCGCAGCACCTGAAACGCGCCCTTGCCGGCCTTGGCCATATGGCCTTGCTCGGCCTTGTTCACCCGCTGCGCCTTCTTGGTGCCGAAACCGATTTGCAGCGCCGTGTAACCGTCGGTGGCGACCTGTTTCTTTTGCACCACCACGCAGGGGCCGGCTTCCACCACCGTGACGGGAATCACATTCCCCTCGGCGTTGTAGTACTGCATCATGCCTATTTTCTTGCCAATCAGCCCTGTCATAGTAAAATTCCAAACTGCGTCAGTCGTTGAGCTAGTTACCCACTACTGAAGCTTGATCTCTACATCCACTCCCGCGGCGATATCGAGTTTGCCCAACGCGTCGATGGTCTGTTGGGTCGGTTCGAGAATATCGAGCAACCGTTTATGCGTGCGGATCTCAAACTGATCGCGCGATTTTTTGTCAACGTGGGGCGAGCGATTGACGGTGAATCTTTCGATTCGCGTCGGCAACGGGATCGGCCCCGCCACTCGGCCGCCAGTGCGCCTGACCGTTTCAACAATCTCACCCACCGATTGATCGAGCACGCGGTGGTCATAGGCCTTGAGCCGAATTCTAATTTTCTCATTCATACTTCATCGTCCGACTTGCCATCAAACTTGGCGATAATTCCTTCAGCAACCGCCGCTGGAACCGGTTCATAATGGGAAAATTGCATCGTGTATGTCGCTCTTCCTTGGGACATCGAACGTAGATCTGTGGAATAACCAAACATCTGCGCCAACGGTACCCGGGCATCGATCGCCTGGGCCGCTGGGCGTGTGTCCATGCCCAAAACCTTGCCGCGCCGAGAACTCAAATCGCCGATCACGTCGCCCATAAAAGCTTCCGGCACGACCACCTCGACCGACATGATCGGTTCGAGCAGCACTGGACTGGCCTTGCGCGCAGCTTGCTTGAAGGCCATGGAGCCGGCGATCTTAAAGGCGATTTCAGAAGAGTCGACGTCATGATAACTGCCATCGAACAAGGTAACTTTAACATCGACCATCGGGTAACCAGCAATGACGCCGTTCTCGGTGGCTTCCTTAATCCCTTTTTCCACGGCGGGAATATATTCACGCGGAATCGCACCGCCCTTGACGGCATCGACGAATTCGAAACCGCCGCCCGGTTTATTCGGTTCGAGCTTGATCCAAACATCGCCGTATTGCCCACGGCCACCGGTTTGACGAATGAACTTACCCTGTTGCTCGACCAGCTTACGCACCGTCTCGCGGTACGCCACCTGGGGCTTACCGACGTTGGCACCGACACTGAACTCGCGCAACAAACGATCGACGATGATTTCTAGATGCAGCTCGCCCATGCCGGAAATAATCGTTTGGCCGGTTTCTTCATCGCTCCGAACCCTAAAAGACGGATCTTCAGTGGCAAGCTTCTGCAAAGACAAGCCGAGTTTCTCTTGGTCCGCTTTGCTCTTCGGTTCAATAGCGATGGAAATAACCGGATCGGGAAAATCGATCGACTCAAGCACGATCGGCTCATCTTCGTCGCATATCGTATCGCCCGTAGTGGCAGTTCTTAGACCCACCGCGGCGGCGATATCGCCGGCGTAAACCTCTTTAATCTCTTCGCGCTTGTTGGCGTGCATCTTGAGCAAGCGGCCAACCCGTTCGCGTTTGCTCTTGGTCGAATTGTAAATGCTCGCGCCGGAAGCGAGGGAACCGGAATAGACCCGAAAAAAAGTCAACGTACCGACGAAAGGATCGGTCATGATTTTAAAAGCCAAAGCGGAAAACGGCGCGTCATCGCTGGCCGGTCGCGCGTCGGCCTTATCCGTTCCCGGCTCAACCCCTTTGATCGGCGGAACGTCGAGCGGGGACGGTAAGTAGTCCACCACCGCGTCAAGCATTGGTTGAACGCCCTTATTGCGAAACGCGGTTCCGCAAACCACCGGCACTATCTTGAGAGCTAGAGTCGCACCGCGAATACCCTTGCGCAGTTCAGCTTCCGAGATCTCTTTGCCCTCGAGATACTTCTCCATGATCGCTTCGTCGCCATCGGCCGCCGCTTCGAGCACTTTTTCCCGATATTCTTCGGCTTGATCCTGGAGATCGGCGGGGATTTCCTCTTCATGGAATTTCGCGCCAAGACTTTCATCTTCCCAGACAACCGCTTTCATCGTGACGAGATCGACCACACCGGCGAATTTATCCTCGGCGCCGATTGGCAACTGCATGACCACGGGGCGCGCGCCTAAGCGATCCTGAATCATCTTAACGACGCGGAAAAAATCCGCGCCGAGCCGGTCCATCTTGTTGACAAAAGCCAAACGCGGGACGCCATATTTATCCGCCTGGCGCCAAACCGTTTCAGTCTGCGGTTCGACACCGCCGACCGAACAAAACACCGCCACCGCACCGTCGAGCACGCGCAAGGACCGTTCGACTTCGATGGTAAAATCGACATGGCCAGGGGTATCGATAATGTTGACCCGATGATCGCGCCAAAAACAGGTGGTCGCCGCCGAGGTAATCGTGATGCCGCGTTCCTGCTCCTGCACCATCCAGTCCATGGTCGCGGTCCCCTCATGCACTTCACCGATCTTATAGTTGATTCCGGTGTAGTAAAGGATGCGCTCCGTGGTCGTGGTTTTACCCGCATCGATATGCGCCATGATCCCGATGTTGCGGGTCTTATCTAGGGGTGATGTTCTTGGCATTTTAATCTGCGCTGGAAAAAAAGGAGGCGGTCGGACCGCCTCCTTTGAGCCAGCTTTGAATAAGCTGTTATGTTACCAACGATAATGCGCAAAAGCCCGATTGGCTTCCGCCATTCGATGGGTATCTTCCTTTTTCTTGATTGCCGTGCCGCGATTGTTCGCCGCGTCGATAATCTCCGCCGCCAACTTTTCTTCCATCGATTTCTCGGCACGCCGCCGTGCCGCGTCGATGAGCCAGCGCATGCTCAACGAAAGCCGGCGCTGGGGCCGTACTTCCACCGGCACCTGATAGGTCGCGCCGCCGACCCGGCGGGAGCGCACCTCGACCGTCGGCCGGGTGTTCTCGATGGCGCGCTTGAAAACGCCCAACGACTCTTCTTTGGTCTTCGCCGTGACGATCTCCATCGAGCGATAGAGAATCGCTTCCGCCGTGCTCTTCTCGCCATGGCTCATGATCGTATTGACGAACTTCGCTACAACCTTGTCCCCGTACTTCGGGTCAGGCAATATTTCGCGTTTTCTTACTTCACCTTTGCGCGGCATAATTTTTTACTTCGGTCGCTTCGCTCCGTATTTAGAGCGGCTCTGACGCCTTTCTTGTACGCCGATCGAATCCAAGGTGCCGCGCACGATGTGATATCGCACACCAGGCAGATCCTTGACGCGGCCGCCGCGAATCAACACCACCGAATGCTCTTGCAGGTTATGACCCACGCCGGGAATGTACGAGGTCACTTCGATGCCGTTGGTCAACCGCACACGGGCGACTTTACGCAGCGCCGAGTTCGGTTTCTTCGGAGTCGAAGTATAAACGCGCGTACAGACGCCGCGTTTTTGCGGACAACCCTGCAATGCGGGCGCAGTGTTTTTGCGGCGTTGTTTTTCTCGGCTTTCGCGCACCAATTGGCTTATCGTCGGCATAATTTCTCGTTCGCGATGTTGTCTTGGATTCTGGGGAGCAGTTACGTACTAAAACATTCCCAAGAAAATCCTTTTACTAACAAATAATTAATCCTATGTCAAAGCTCATGCGCCGACGGCTTCAGATATATCACCGCCCGGCCCTTCCGGTTCATCGATTTCGATGTCCGGTTTGGCGTAGCGGGCCACCCCAGTGCCTGCGGGAATCAGCCGGCCCATAATGACGTTTTCCTTTAGGCCGCAGAGCATATCGACCTTGCCGTGGATCGCCGCTTCGGTAAGCACCTTGGTGGTTTCTTGGAAAGAAGCCGCCGAGATAAAGCTTTCCGTCGACAGCGACGCCTTGGTGATACCGAGTAAGAGCGCCTCGGCCACGGCCGGTTTGCCGTGCTCGCCGATGGCTTTCTGATTTTCTTCTTCGAAGCGCCACTTTTCGACCTGGTCGCCGACCAAAAATTCGGTATCGCCGACCTCTTTGATGCGCACCCGGCGCAGCATTTGGCGCACGATCACTTCGATGTGCTTGTCGTTGATACGCACACCCTGGAGGCGGTAAATCTCCTGGACTTCATCGACTAAGTATTTCGCCAGAGCCTTTTCACCCAGGATGTTGAGAATGTCATGGGGATTGGACGAACCATCCATCAACGCTTCACCGGCGCGAATTCGATCGCCGTCGTGCACGCTGATATGTTTGCCCTTGGGAATCAAATATTCCCGAACTTCGCCGACCTCCGGCGTGACCAAGACTTTGCGTTTGCCCTTGGTGTCTTTGCCGAAGGAAATCACGCCGTCGATTTCGCTAATGACGGCGAACTCCTTGGGCTTGCGCGCTTCGAACAGCTCGGCCACGCGCGGCAAACCGCCGGTGATATCCTTGGTCTTGGTGGTTTCGCGAGGCATCTTGGCTAAGGCGTCGCCGGCAAAAACCGACTGGCCGTCTTGAACGTTGATATGGGCGCCCACCGGCAGCAGATAACGCGCCTCCGCGTGGCTCGCCAACCGGGTGGTCTGGCCGCCGACATCCTTGATCGATATCCTCGGCCGCTTGTCGATATCTTTCGAGTCGATGATGACTTTGGTCGAGAGGCCGGTGCGCTCGTCGACCCGTTCTTCCATGGTGATCGCTTCGATCACGTCGCCGAAGCGGACCACGCCGCTGACCTCGGTGAGAATCGGAATCGTGTAGGGATCCCATTCCGCCAACAGGTCGCCCGCCTTGATTCGCGCGCCATCTTTCTTTTTGAATTTAGCGCCGTACACCACCGGATACCGTTCGCGCTCGCGCACACGGCCCTTCTCGCCCTCAGGATAGTCGACGATGGCGACTTCGCCGTTGCGGTTCATCACCACCTGATCGCCGGCTTTGTTGGCGACGGTATTAACGTTGATAAACTTAATGAAGCCCTCGTTGCGCGATTCCAAAGTCGTCTGTTCGGCGCGCCGGCTGGCGGTGCCACCGATGTGGAAGGTGCGCATGGTCAGCTGTGTGCCCGGTTCGCCGATCGATTGAGCGGCGATGACGCCCACCGCCTCGCCCATGTTGATCATGTGACCGCGGCCGAGATCGCGGCCATAGCACATGATGCAAACGCCGCGGCGCGACGCACAGGTCAACACCGAGCGGATCTTGATGCGCTCCAAGCCGGAATCTTCGATGCGTTGCACCAACTCTTCGTCGATGCCCTGGTTGGCTTTGACGATGACCTCGCCAGTAAACGGATCGACGACATCTTCCAGCGCGACGCGGCCGAGCACGCGGTCGCCCAGCGGCTCGATAATCTCGCCGCCTTCCATGAGCGGGGTAATTTCGATGCCGTCCATGGTGCCGCAATCGTGATCGCCGATTACCGCATCCTGGGCGACGTCGACCAAGCGGCGTGTCAAATAACCGGAATTGGCGGTTTTAAGCGCCGTGTCGGCGAGACCCTTACGGGCGCCGTGAGTGGAGATGAAATATTGCAACACCGTCAAACCTTCACGGAAATTCGCCGTGATCGGAGTCTCGATGATTTCGCCGGAGGGCTTCGCCATCAGACCGCGCATGCCGGCCAACTGGCGAATCTGCTGCGCGCTACCACGGGCGCCCGAGTCAGCCATCATGAAAATTGGATTGAAGCTCGGCACCGAAATCTCGTGACCTTTGCCATCGGAGATTTTTTCCGTGCCTAGATCGCGCAACATATCGTCGGCGATGCGGTCGGTCGCTTCGGCCCAGATATCGACGACCTTGTTATAACGTTCGCCGTCGGTGATCAGACCGTTCTTGTACTGCTCTTCGATTTCACGCACATCGTCATGGGCGGTCTTGAGCAAGGTCTCCTTGCTCGGCGGAATCAACATGTCCTTGATCGAAATCGAAATACCCGCCTTGGTGGCGTTGCGATAACCCATGTCTTTCAAACGGTCGGCAAGAATGACCGTCGCCTTATTGCCGGCAAGCCGGTAACTGACGTCGATCAAGTTAGCCAATTCTTTTTTCTTCATCACCCGATTAACTTCTTTAAACGGAATGACTTCGGGAACCACATCGTAAAGCAGAACCCGGCCGACGGTGGTTTCAATGCGCTCGCCGTCGATGCGCACCGTCACCGGCGCCTGCAAGTCGACTTCGCCCTGATCGTAGGCGATGTTCACTTCGACGGGGCTGCTGAAAATCCGGCCGCTGCCTTTGGCATTGAGCCGATCTCGGGTCATGTAGTAAAGCCCCAAGACGATGTCTTGAGTCGGCACGATGATCGGCTTGCCGTTGGCGGGTGATAGAATGTTGTTGGTCGACATCATCAGCGCGCGCGCTTCCACCTGGGCCTCGACGGAGAGCGGCACATGAACGGCCATTTGATCGCCGTCGAAATCGGCGTTGTAGGCGGCGCAGACCAACGGATGAAGTTGAATCGCCTTACCTTCGATCAAAATCGGCTCGAAGGCTTGAATGCCGAGACGATGCAGAGTCGGCGCGCGGTTGAGCAGGATCGGATGTTCGCGGATCACTTCGTCGAGAATATCCCAAACTTCCGGCAGCTCGCGTTCGACCATCTTTTTGGCGCTTTTGATCGTCGTCACATGGCCGCGTTCTTCGAGCTTGTTGTAAATAAACGGCTTGAACAGCTCAATGGCCATCTTCTTCGGTAAACCGCATTGGTGCAGCCGTAGCTCGGGACCGACGACGATAACCGAACGGCCGGAATAATCGACACGCTTGCCGAGCAAGTTCTGGCGGAATCGGCCGGTCTTACCCTTGAGCATATCGCTCAAGGATTTTAACGGGCGGCGGTTTTGTCCGGTGATCGCCCGGCCGCGCCGGCCGTTGTCGAACAGCGCATCCACCGCTTCTTGAAGCATGCGCTTCTCGTTGCGGATGATCATGTCCGGCGCGCTCAACTCCATCAGCCGCTTGAGCCGGTTGTTACGGTTGATAACGCGGCGGTAAAGATCGTTCAAATCGGAAGTCGCAAAACGACCGCCGTCAAGCGGCACCAGCGGTCGGAGATCGGGTGGAATGACGGGAATGACTTCCAGAACCATCCACTCGGGGCGGTTACCGGAATTTCTAAAGGCGCTCAAAACTTTCAAGCGCTTGGCCATCTTTTTGCGGCGCACTTCCGAATTGGCATCGCGCAGATCTTGGCGCAGATCTTCGGAAAGTTTGACCACGTCGATCGCCTTGAGCAGTTTGCGCACCGCTTCGGCACCCATCTCGGCGATAAACTTGGGGCCGTACTCTTCCACCGCCTTGCGGTAGCGGGTTTCGGTCAACAGTTCTTTATAAGCTAACGGAGTTTCGCCGGGATCGATGACGATGTAGGACTCGAAATAGAGAACCTTTTCAATTTCCTTGAGCGACATGTCGAGCAAGGCACCGATACGGCTCGGCAGACTCTTGAGAAACCAAATATGCACCACCGGCGTAGCCAACTCGATGTGGCCCATGCGTTCGCGCCGGACTTTCGATTGAATGACTTCGACGCCGCACTTCTCGCAGACCACGCCGCGATGGCGCATGCGCTTGTACTTGCCGCAGTTACATTCGTAATCCTTGGTCGGGCCGAAAATCTTCGCGCAGAACAAACCGTCGCGCTCCGGCTTGAAGGTTCGGTAATTGATCGTCTCGGGTTTTTTGACTTCGCCGTGGGACCAAGAACGGATCTTGTCCGGCGAAGCGACCGACACTTTGATCGCGTTGAAAACAACGGGGTTCTTCGGTTTCTCGAATAAATTGAATAGATCTTCCATACTAAGGATCACCTCCGGTTAGAGCGCCACAGCCTCTCTGGGGTTACCTACTTCTCTTCGACGAGCTCGACGTCAAGACACAAACTTTGCAGTTCCTTGACCATCACGTTGAACGACTCAGGAAGCCCAGGTTCGAGCAAGTGTTCGCCTTTGACAATCGCCTCGTACATGCGCGTGCGGCCGACGACGTCATCCGACTTCACGGTGAGCATTTCTTGCAACGTATACGCCGCACCGTAGGCCTCAAGCGCCCAGACTTCCATCTCGCCCAAACGCTGGCCGCCGAACTGCGCCTTGCCCCCCAACGGTTGTTGGGTGACTAAAGAGTAGGGACCCGTGGAACGGGCGTGAATCTTATCGTCGACCAAATGATGCAGCTTCATGATGTACATGACGCCAACGGTAACTTTACCGTCGAAAGGTTCGCCGGTTCTGCCGTCATGGAGCGTCACCTGTCCGCTCGCCGGCAGACCCGCCTTGCGCAGCAAGTTGAAAATCTCTTCTTCCGCCGCGCCGTCGAAAACCGGCGACGCGAAGCGCACGCCGTCGCGGTACTTCTCGGCGAGTTTGAGAATCTCCGAATCCTTGGCGCCATCGATCAACTCGTTGGCTTCGCGGGTATTTAAATATTCTTTCAGCCGCCGCCGCAGGGCGTCGTTGTCGCCTTTTTGGCTGCGCATCATCTCGTCGATCTGACGACCGAGACTGAGTGCCGCCCAGCCCAGATGGGCTTCGAGAATTTGCCCGACGTTCATACGCGAGGGAACGCCGAGTGGGTTGAGCACCACGTCGACCGGCGTACCGTCATCCAAGTAAGGCATATCTTCTTCGGGCAAAATGCGCGAGATCACGCCCTTGTTGCCGTGACGGCCGGCCATCTTGTCGCCCACTTGCAGCTTGCGCTTGATGGCGACGAAGACTTTGACCATCTTGATCACACCGGGCGGCAGTTCGTCGCCGCCTTTGAGCTTTTCGATTTTGTCATCGAAGGCACGCTTGATCAGATTGACCTGCGTCGTGGTGCTTTCGATGATCCGGTTGAGTTCGTTCTCCACCGACTCGTTGTCGACGCGGATCTCGCTCCAGTAAGACATCGGCAACTGATCGATATCTTCTTCGGTCAACTCCTGGCCCTTGTTGAACAGCACCTTGCGGCTGTCGTCGCTGATGCGATTGGCCAAGCGCCGGCCGGCGAGCAATTTTTTCAGCCGCCTGAGCGCGCCCTCTTGGAGAATGCGCACTTCGTCATGCTGATCTTTTCTCAGCCGCGTGACTTCCTCATCCTCGATAGTCCGGCTACGGTCGTCCTTGCTCAAACCTTTGCGCGAGAAAATCCGCACGTTGATGACCGTGCCTTCGACACCCGGCGGCACGCGCAACGAAGTGTCGCGCACTTCGCCGGCTTTTTCGCCGAAGATCGCCCGCAGGAGTTTTTCTTCGGGCGACAGCTGGGTCTCGC
Source organism: Deltaproteobacteria bacterium (assembly GCA_009692615.1). Classification (NCBI taxonomy): domain Bacteria; kingdom Pseudomonadati; phylum Myxococcota; class Myxococcia; species Deltaproteobacteria bacterium. Next base: position 44,040 of record SHYW01000008.1, read on the forward strand.
CTTTAGGGGTAATCTTACCGACGAGAATGTGACCCGGCCGCACTTCCGCGCCGATGCGAATGATACCGCTTTCATCGAGATCGGTGAGCGCTTCGTCGCCGACGTTGGGAATGTCGCGGGTGATTTCCTCGGGCCCGAGCTTGGTGTCGCGCGACACGCACTCGAACTCTTCGATGTGAATCGAAGTGTAGATATCTTCTTTGACCACCCGCTCGTTGATCAAAATCGAGTCTTCAAAATTGTAACCGCCCCAAGGCATCAGCGCGACCACCACATTGCGGCCCAGGGCGAGCTCGCCCATCTCCGTCGACGGGCCGTCGGCGATGACATCGCCGGCTTTGACTTGGTCGCCAACGACGACGATCGGCCGTTGGTTGATGCAGGTGTTTTGATTCGAACGTTGGTATTTGACCAGATTGTAAATATCGACGCCGGTATCGCGCGGGCCGGAAGTCTTGTCCGCCTTGACGACGATGCGCGTGGAATCGACGCTTTCGATCACGCCATCGCGCCGCGCCACCACGGTGACGCCGGAGTCGCGTGCGACGACTTTCTCCATGCCGGTACCGACAAAGGGCGCCTCGGTGCGCAACAGCGGCACCGCTTGGCGCTGCATGTTGGAACCCATCAAGGCGCGGTTAGCGTCGTCGTTTTCGAGAAACGGAATCAGCGACGCCGCCACGCTCACCAATTGGTTCGGCGACACGTCCATGAAGTTGACTTCTTCGGGCCGCGCCATGATGAACTCGCCGCCTTTGCGCGAGGAAATCAGATCGATATCGAAATGGCCGCGGTTATCGATGGGGGCATTGGCCTGGGCGATCACGTGATCTTCTTCTTCGAGCGCCGACAGGTAACGAATACGGTCGGTGACCCGGCCATTTTCCACTTCGCGATAGGGCGTTTCGATGAAACCGAAATCGTTGACCCGAGCATAGGTCGTCAACGACGCGATCAAACCGATGTTCGGACCTTCCGGCGTTTCGATCGGGCAAACCCGGCCGTAATGGGTCGGATGCACGTCGCGCACTTCGAAGCCGGCGCGCTCGCGAGTCAAACCGCCGGGACCGAGGGCCGACAGGCGCCGCTTGTGGGTGATTTCCGACAGCGGATTGGTCTGATCCATGAACTGCGACAACTGACTGGAGCCGAAAAACTCTTTTAACGCTGCCGATACAGGTTTGTAGTTGATCAATTCCTGCGGCATCAAAGTTTCGATGTCTTGCAGGCTCATCTTTTCTTTGATCGCCCGCTCCATGCGCACCAGGCCGACGCGAAAATGATTCTCCACCAACTCGCCCACCGCGCGCACCCGGCGGTTGCCGAGATGGTCGATGTCATCCACCGAACCGTTGCCGTTCTTGAGTTCCATCAAGTAACGGACGACTTCGAGGATGTCTTCTTTGCGCAGCGTCCCCTGTTCCAGCGGCACGTTGAGCTTCAAGCGATGATTGAGCTTCAAGCGGCCGACCTTCGACAGATCGTAGCGGTCCGAGTTGAAAAATAAGTTATTAAAAAAGTTGGTTGAAGAATCCACCGTCGGCGGATCGCCCGGACGAAGGCGCCGGTAGATCTCCATAATCGCATCTTGGGGGGATTTGATGCGGTCCTGCAGCAACGTGTTGCGCAGATAGGGACCGATGCTGGAATCGTCGATGAACAGCACTTCGATCTGATGAATGCCTTTGTCGCGAATCAGATCGAGCTTCTCTTGGGTGATCTCGTGATTGCATTCGAGCAGCACGGTCTTTGTCCCGGGCTCGACGATGTCATGGGCGGCGACCCGGCCGAGGACATCTTCCAAAGCGATGGGCACATGTTTGAGCTTGGCCGTTTCCATCTGACGCAGCACCGGCCGAGTAAACTTCTTGCCTTCCTTGACGATGATGTCGTTGGACTTGGGATCGCGCACATCGGCGCTCACCTTGGCGCCGAACAAATGATTGGGATTGAACACCAGCGCCGGCTTGCGGCCGTCGAACACGATGGTGTCGGTCTTGTAATAATAATTGAGCAAGTCTTCCGGCGTCATGCCCAAAGCCCGCAGCAATACGGTGGCGTGAAATTTCCGGCGCCGATCGATGCGGACATAGATAATATCGCGGGGATCGAATTCTAGATCGACCCAGGAGCCGCGATAGGGAATGATCCGTGACGAATAGAGCAGCTTGCCGCTGGCGTGCGTCTTGCCCTTGTCGTGTTCGAAAAATACCCCCGGCGAACGGTGCAACTGGCTAACGATGACGCGCTCGGTGCCGTTGACCATGAACGTGCCGTTGACGGTCATCAGCGGAATCTCGCCAAAGTAAACTTCCTGCTCCTTGACGTTCTTGATGCTGCGCGAGCCGGTCTGCTGATCGACATCCCACAACACTAGTTGCACCGTGACTTTCAACGGCGCGGCGAAGGTCATGCCACGTTGATGGCATTCCTCGACGTCATACTTGGGCTCGCTCAAGGCGAAGCTGACGAATTCCAACGAAGCGGTCTCGTTAAAGTCCTTGATCGGGAAAACCGACTTGAACACTTCCTGCAGCCCCATGTTCTGCCGTTCCGTCGGCAGGGCATCTTTCTGCAAGAAGAGGTCGTAAGAGTTTTTTTGAATTTCAATCAAATAGGGAAGATCGATGATCTTTCGGATCCTCCCAAAACTACGGCGAAATCGTAAGTTATTGGCAACTTGAAATGCCATGCGTTCTCCTCTCCCGAACTAGCGGCCGACAATCCAACATTGAAAAATCAACGGGAAGCACCACTGCGAGAGACCTACTTGATTTCGACTTTCGCGCCCTGCTCTTCGAGCTTCTTCTTGATCGTTTCGGCTTCCGCTTTGGGTATCGCTTCTTTAACCGGCTTGGGCGCGCCATCGACAAGATCCTTGGCCTCTTTCAAACCGAGGCCGGTGAGCTCACGGACAACCTTAATGACCTGAATCTTCTTCTCGCCCACTTCGGTGAGAATGACGTTGAACTCAGTCTTTTCTTCCGCCGCTGCCGCCGCCGGTCCAGCCGCTGCTGCTGCCGCAACCGGTGCCGCCGCGCTAACGCCTAACTCTTCTTCGAGCTCTTTCACCAGAGCCGCCGCATCCATCAAGGTCATGTTCTTGATGAAATCTTTAACCTGTTCTTTTGATACGCCTTCCATAACTATCCCCCTTTAGATTGATACCGTGAATATGCTGGTTATTCGCCTTTAGTCTTGCGTAACGATTCGAGCAAACGCACCATCTGCGCGCCCGGTTCTTGAAGGGTGCGTAGCAATTGGATCGCCGGCGCATTGATGGTCGCCAACAAGCGCGCTTGAATCTCCGGCTTGCTCGGCATTTGCGACAGCGCCTTAACCCCGGCGCGATCCATGAACTGACCTTCGAACACACCGCCCTTGATTTGCAGCTTGTCGTTGTCGTCGGAAAACTTGATCAACGCTTTGGACAACATCACCGGATCTTCATAGGCGAAGGCCCAACCGTTGGGCCCTTGGAGCAGTTGCTCCAGGTTGCCGAAGGTGGTGCCTTCGAGGGCGCGCTCGGCCAAGGTGTTCTTGATGACTTGATACTCGCCCGAGGCTTCGCGGATTTCGCGCCGTAGCTTGGTCATCTGCGCTAACGTCAGACCACGATATTCGGTGACGATCGCCATCTTGGCCTTCTGCAAAACCCGATGAATCGCCGCGACCGTTTCGGCCTTTTCACTATGTCCGGCCCGAGCTGCTTGCGTTTCCGACATGCTATCTCCCAAACTTAAATCCGCTCTGCTACTAGTTTCAATTATTAATCGCTTACGCGGCCATGGCGCGAACCTGGGCCAAATCGATCTTGATGCCGGGACCCATGGTTGTAGCAACCGTCACGCCTTTGACATAGTTGCCCTTGGCCGATGCGGGCTTGGCGCGCAGGATCGTCATCAACACCGCCTTGGCGTTGTCGATCAATTGCTCCGCGCCAAAGGACGCCTTACCCACCGGCACATGAACGATGCCCGCCTTGTCGACTCGGAACTCCAACTTGCCGGCTTTGATTTCTCTAACCGCTTTGCCGATGTCCAGTGAGACTGTGCCGGTTTTCGGATTGGGCATCAGGCCGCGCGGTCCGAGAATTTTACCGATACGGCCCACCGCTGCCATCATGTCAGGCGTCGCCACCGCTTTATCGAAGTCGAACCAACCTTCGCTGATTTTCTTAATCAAATCGTCGCTGCCGACGAAATCGGCGCCCGCTTCTTGGGCCTCTTTTTCTTTATCGCCCTTGGCGAAAGCCAAGACGCGAACGGTTTTACCCATGCCGTGGGGCAAGCTGACGGTGCCACGGATGTTTTGATCCGCCTGACGTGGATCGACGCCCAAACGGATCGCCAATTCAACGGTCTCGTCGAACTTAGCCCTGGCGGTTTGCTTCACCAAGGCTAGGCTATCTTCCAACAGATAGCGCTGATTGCGGTCGATCTTTTCCAAAGCGGCGCGGTACGTTTTTCCATTTCCACTCATGGCTTACCTCAACTGCGAAGCGACAAAATATTAATTCTAGCCTTCGATGTCCAAGCCCAGGCTGCGAGCCGTGCCTTCCACAGACTTTTCTGCGGCAGCGAGATCTTTAGCGGTCAAATCTTTAAATTTCAATTCGGCGATCTGACGCACCTGGGCACGGGTTACTTTACCTGCTTTAATTTTACCCGGCTCCTTGGAACCTTTTTCCAAGCCGGCAGCTTTCTTCAATAGGATCGAAGCGGGCGGCGTCTTGGTGACGAAACTAAACGAGCGGTCGGCATAAACCGTGATAATCACCGGCGTAATCATGCCCATCTGGGCTTGCGTCGCGGCGTTGAAGGTCTTGCAAAATTCCATGATGTTGACGCCGCGTTGGCCCAGCGCCGGACCCACCGGCGGGCTCGGATTCGCTTGACCCGCGGGAATTTGCAACTTGATTTCGCCGATTACTTTCTTAGCCATTTTTCTCGATCCTTGTAATTAGTTCCGTTCGACCTGGACGAACTCCAGCTCGACGGGCGTGGCCCGGCCAAAAATACTGATCAGCACGCGCAGCTTGCCCTTTTCCGGTTTCACGTCTTCGACCACGCCGTTGAAATCGGCGAACGGCCCATCGACCACCTTGACGTTCTCGCCCACCGAAAACAAAACCCGCGGTTTGGGCTTGACCGCACCTTCCTCCATTTGCTGGGTGATCGCCCGCACTTCGTCGTCGGTAACCGGCGGCGGATTGGTACTGCCACCGACGAAACCGGTCACCTTAGGGGTTTCTTTGACCACATGCCAAGTGTCATCGTTCAACTCCATCTGAACGAGAATGTAACCGGGAAAAAACTTCCGCGTGGAAGTCTTCTTCTTGCCCTTGACCAGCTCGACGACCTTTTCCACCGGCACCATAACTTCGGAAAAGTACTCCTGCTTGCCGAGTGATTTGATCCGCTCTTCAAGCGCCGCCTTCGCCTTTTGTTCATAACCCGAAAAGGTATGAACGATGTACCACTGTTTCGCCATAAGAAGAGGTACCTTTAGGGTTAGCCGAGCATGGCCTGAATGGCTTTGGTTAAAACGAAATCGACCCCAGCCAAATAAATTGAAATTAAAATTACGACGATAATAACTACCGCCGTCGCTGCGTAGGTTTCCTTACGCGTCGGCCAGTAGACCTTCTGTAACTCCTGCCAGGATTCCAGAACGAATTCGGTCAAATCCCGAACCCCATCCTGCAATTTTTGAATCCAGTCGCCCATGAATACTTCAAGTCAATGAGATGGCGGGTCAGGCAGGACTCGAACCTGCAACATCCGGATTTGGAGTCCGGCGCTCTACCAATTAGAGCTACTGACCCCTGAATCTCTCTAGACTTTTACCTCACGATGCAGGGTGTGGGCTCGGCACGAAGCGCAAAACTTCTTGAGCGATAATTTTTCGGTGGTGGTTTTCCGATTTTTAGACGACGTGTAATTCTTGCGTTTACACTTGTCGCAAGCAAATCCGATGAGTTCCCGCATGGCAACAACCTCCGTTGCGCACAGTCAATTTATTGGACGATCTTCGTCACCACGCCCGCGCCAACGGTGCGGCCGCCTTCCCGGATAGCGAACTTTAACCCGTCATCCATGGCAACCGGCGTGATCAGCTCGATTTCCACGTTGATGTTGTCCCCAGGCATAATCATCTCCGTTCCTTCTGGCAGTTTCACGACGCCAGTCACGTCGGTGGTTCGGAAATAAAACTGCGGCCGGTAACCGTTAAAGAATGGGGTGTGCCGCCCGCCTTCCTCTTTGGTGAGAACGTAGGCCTCAGCATTAAATTTCGTGTGCGGCGTAATGCTTCCCGGTTTGGCTAAAACCTGTCCCCGCTCCACTTCCTCGCGCTTCGTTCCTCGGAGCAGAACACCGATATTGTCGCCGGCCCGCCCTTCATCCAAAAGTTTGCGGAACATCTCAACACCTGTTGCGACGGTCTTCTGGGTTGCCTTGAAACCGACAATCTCTATTTCTTCGCCAACCTTAACGATTCCCCGCTCAACACGCCCGGTAACGACTGTGCCACGACCACTAATCGTAAAGACGTCTTCGACCGGCATAATGAAGGGCCTGTCGATATCTCGAGTCGGCTCTTGAATATAGGAATCCACGGCCTCCAAAAGCTTTAGAATAGCGCCTTCGCCCATTTCAGAGGTGTCGCCCTCCAATGCCTTTAGCGCACTGCCGATAACGATCGGCGTGTCATCGCCTGGAAATTTATACTTGGATAGCAGCTCCCGCACCTCCAACTCGACAAGTTCCAGAAGCTCCTTATCGTCGACCATGTCCGCTTTGTTGAGAAAAACAACGATAGCCGGAACTCCGACTTGACGCGCTAACAGGATATGCTCCCGCGTTTGCGGCATGGGTCCGTCAGCGGCAGAGACGACTAGAATCGCTCCATCCATCTGCGCGGCTCCGGTGATCATGTTCTTAATGTAATCCGCATGGCCGGGACAGTCGACGTGAGCGTAATGGCGTTTGTCGGTCTCATACTCGACGTGAGCGATGTTAATCGTGACGCCGCGTTCTCTTTCTTCAGGCGCCTTGTCGATCTGATCGTAGGCCAGGAACGTCGCTTTTCCTGTCTTCGCCAACACCTTGGTGATCGCCGCGGTCAAGGTAGTCTTGCCATGGTCGACGTGACCGATCGTACCGATGTTAAGATGTGGTTTTTTACGCTCAAACTTCTGTTTGCTCATCTCGTCCTCCTAATTGATTTACCAGTCACTTCTGAGAAACTCTTGCCATCCCCATTTACGTAAACCCATTGCGAATAAGCCCAGGAGCGGGATCGAACCGCTGACCTCGTCCTTACCAAGGACGTGCTCTACCGACTGAGCTACCTGGGCACATCAGTCGATGACCGACAGCAAATGGCTGACCGATTCCGGTACTCCCCCCAGCGGCCATTTGCTAAACGCCATCAGCCCTCGGCGAAAATGGAGCGGGAAACGGGGCTCGAACCCGCGACCCCAAGCTTGGAAGGCTTGCGCTCTACCAACTGAGCTATTCCCGCAAAATTGGTGGAGAGGGAAGGATTCGAACCTTCGAAGGCATCGCCGGCAGATTTACAGTCTGCTCCCTTTGGCCACTCGGGTACCTCTCCCAAACTCCTTCACCCAAAAATAAACGGCTCTAAGTCCCATACAGCCATGCTCCAGGTTAATAGGACTGGAGCTGGCGATAGGACTTGAACCTACAACCTGCTGATTACAAATCAGCTGCTCTACCATTGAGCTACGCCAGCTTACTCCACATCACCTTTTGTCACGCTCAGCGCATCTTGCGCGAGCGCCAAACCTGCGAAGTCGCCACTGAATCGGCAGCCGGAAAACCTACTGACGTTTTTTACCAATTAAAAAAGTTGGGCCTTTACCGTATAAGGCAAACGGCGGCACAAGGACAGCTTACCCCTTTTGTAAACAGGTACTTAAACCACCTTGAGCAGAACATGTCAACAGTTAGGGTGCTTACTCGTCAAATTTCGTAACAACGTCGATCCTGATCTAATATCTGTTAGGCAAGTGCTTGTCAACGCTTCGATCTTGGCGCAAAAGTTCATACAAAAAGACCGCTCCCGCCACCGCGACATTGAGGGATTCGATCTTGCCAAGCATAGGGATCGAGGCCGCGAAGTCGCATTCTCGCAAGTTCACCGGACGGACCCCCGTTCCCTCGCTGCCCAAAACGATCGCCAAACGCTCTGGATAAACCCGGTCGTAAATCGTTTCCGTATTGCCGCCGGCAAGGCCGACGGTCCAAAAACCATGCTCTTTGAGTTCTGCGATAGCACGGCGCAAATTGGTCACCTTGGAGATTTTGACATGATGCACCGCCCCTGCCGATGCTTTCGTCACCACAGGAGTAACACCGACGGAGCGATCTTTGGGAATAATGACATGGGAGACCTGCACGGCTTCGGCGGTTCGTAGGAGCGCGCCGAAGTTTCTTGGATCGGTGATCCCATCGAGAATCAGGATCCGGCCGGCTGCAGATGATGCGGCAACCTCCTTCAGCAATTGGTCGAACGGTAGGTAAGCATAAGCTTCCACTCGCGCGACGACACCTTGGTGTCTTTGACCGCCGACCAAGCGGTCAAGCGATTTAGGATGCACGTGCACCAAGGTCACGCCAAGCCGAGCCGCTTCCTGGGAAATCTCGCGCGGTGGTGTCCGCCCGGCACCATCGGCAATGAGAATCTCCAGAATATCGCAGCTCGATGCTCTGAGTTTCTCCAAGATCGGATTGATGCCAAAAATAATGTTATAGTCGGTTGCCATGGGCTGATTCATCGCTCACTTGATCGATTGATTTTACAATGAATGAACCAACAGCTAACATGCCCGCACCGTGAAGCGAAAGACACTGTTTCGATATCTCATCGCCGAAGTTTTGCCGCCATTTTTCTTGGGTCTCTTCGCTTTTACGCTAATTTTATTGATTGCGCGAATCCTCAAGCTCATTGAGCTGGTGGTTACCCGGGGCGTACCGTTTTTTCAAGTTGTCAAACTTTTCTCACTTATTTTGCCGACGTTTTTAGAGATGACGGTCCCCATGTCATTTCTCCTGGCGATCCTGTTGGGGCTGGGCCGTTTGTCCAACGACCAAGAGCTGCTCGCCATGAAAGCCTCGGGAGTGAGCCCAATGCAAATCCTTTGGCCGATCTCGATACTAGCTCTGGCGATTTCGTTGATCACGCTCTTTTTAACTCTGTTCGCCCGGCCGGCGGCGAATTTTGCGCTGAAAAAAGAACTCTATACAATCGCCAAGACCCGCGTCAGTTCGGCGCTCAAAGAAAAAGTCTTCAACGACGATTTTCCCAAGATTCTCATTTATCTCGAAGAACTCAAGCCGCCGGGGATCACCGGCCAGGGCATCTTGATCGTCGACAAACGCGACAAAGTACGCGAAGACATCATCCTCAGTAAAGTCGCGATCATTAGCACCGATGAAGAGTCCAACACCTTAGGGCTGAGACTCTTCGACGGCTCGATCTATACACGCGAGAAGAATCGTCCAGGTTTTAGCCAGACACGCTTCAATATCTATGATTTCAAGTTTGACCTCGACGAGTTGGTCGGCACCGTGCGGCAAAAAGAAGCTGGACCGAAAGAGTTGCCGCTCAACATCCTGCTCGCGGCGATCGCGGCAAAACAGCGACAGGGCGCCAAAGACATCGCCGAACGAATGGAATTGCATCAGCGTATCGCGTTCGGCTTCGTGCCAATGATCTTCTGTTTACTCGGTGTTTCGTTAACCCTGTTGCCACGCCAATCGCGCGCCAACCGTTCTTGGGGTTTCATGCTCTGCCTATTGTGGCTGATGGCTTACTACGCGCTGTTGTCCCTCGGTAAAGCGCTCGGCGAAAAAAATATTCTGCATCCACTGCCGGCACTCTGGTTGCCCAATCTAGTCGTCGGCGCCACATCACTGCATTTTTTTCGCAAGGCGGTGCGTGAATCACCCCTCGCCCTACCCGGGATCATCGACCAAGGTATCGCGCGCGCGACCCAATGGATTGACCGACTAAGACACAAGGGAAAGAGCCCCCAGCTATGAATGAGCTTAGAAACCGGATCATTTTTCTGCCCGTCGGCTGCATCCTCGACCGTTACTTGGCGGCGGGATTCCTACGGATATTTCTGCTCAGCTTGGCGATCATCACCTCACTTTACGTCACCGTCGACTTTTTCGATCGCATCGCGACGCTGCTCGAATCCGGCGCGCCGATCTTCACCGTGCTGCGCTATTTTTTTTACAAGGCGCCGCTGTTAATTTCTCGCGTCATCGGTTTCGCGACACTGTTTGCCACATTATTCAGTCTCGGCACGCTGTCGCGCACCTACGAAACCACCGCTATTAGATCGAGCGGCATCAGCGTGCAACGCATGGCGCTGCCGTTGATTTTGTTAGCGATGCTAGTCTGCGGCTTCAGCTTTGTTTGGAATGAAACCCTAGTGCCGGTTTTCGCCCAACGGGCGCAGACGATTTACCGCAGCGAGATTAAAAAGAAACAGCAACAGAGCTTGTTAGGCACCGACGACATTTGGATACGCGGCGAAGGCAGCTTTATCAATATCAACCGGTTCGATTCTCGCAACGGCACCCTCGACGACATCTTACTGTTTCGCCTCAATCGCGACTTCGGCCTAAGCGCCATCGTGGAGATTCCCGGGGCTCGCTGGACGGGAGACAGATGGCAAACGGGTCCGGCTGTCGAGTGGCAGTTGCGCGCCGACGGCAAAATGAACCCGCGCGACACCCACATCGCCTTGCCAATTACTGAAACTCCCAGCGATCTGAAATTACTCGCACGCGACGCCGAAGAGTTCACTTACTTCGATCTGCAAAAACAAATCGCTGACATGAAAAGCAAGGGGATCCAGACGACCTTTTATGAAGTCGACTTGCAGACAAAATTAGCCTTCCCGTTGATCTCTCCCTTAATGGTTTTGCTCGCCGTGCCATTCGCACTCAAGCGTCAGTTAAGCGGCAATATCTCGCTCAGCTTCGGCATCGCGATGCTGATCGGATTCGGCTATTGGGTATTGTCGGCATTCTGTATTTCCATGGGCCATGGCGGCGCTTTGCCGGCCTGGGCCGCGGGCTGGATCCCCAATGCGATTTTCGCCCTGATCGGTTTGTATTTTTTTACCGCGGAAGAATAGCCGCGGAACGGCGAGCTGAGGGCTGCGAATCCGACAAATACTGTCTGACTATTTCAGTAGATAAAAAAACTCGGCAACGATCTTACGACCGTGCCGAGTTTCGAAAACCAACAATAGTGAAGTAAAGACTGGTGCGAAACTTCCCAGCAAACTAACGCTTGGAATACTGCGGACGTTTGCGGGCTTTATGGCGGCCGTATTTCTTGCGTTCAACGGCGCGCGGATCGCGGGTGACAAAACCGGCTTTCTTCAGCGCGCCACGAAAATCGCCGTTGAGCAGCATCAACGCCCGGGTAATACCATGGCGGATCGCGCCGGCTTGGCCTGAGTTGCCGCCGCCGGTGACATTGACATCGATGTCTAGGCTACCCGCGGTTTGGGTCAGGTCGAATGGCTGCATGACGATCATGCGTGCCGTCTCACGGCCGAAGTACTCTTGCAACGTGCGATCGTTGATCGTGATTCGGCCCTTACCTGCCCTCAAGAACACCCGCGCGACGGAAGTTTTTCTGCGTCCGGTCGCTGTAAATACTTTGTCCGCCATCGAATCGGTACTCCTACGCTTGGACCGCCAAGGGTTGTGGTTTCTGGGCATCGTGAGGATGCTCAGGACCGGGGTAAACTTTGAGTTTGGTAATCAGCTTTCGGCTCAAGCGATTTTTCGGCAACATGCCTTTGACCGCCAACGTTACCAGATCTTCGGGCTTCTCGTCGAGCATTTGCGCCGCTGTCCGTTCCCGCATACCGCCGGGATATTCGCTGTGCCGGTAATAAATTTTTTGATCCAACTTGGCGCCAGTGAGCTTGATTTCTCGCGCATTGATAACGATGACGAAGTCGCCGGCATCTTGGTTGGGCGTAAAGATCGGTTTATGCTTGCCGCGCAAAACATTGGCGATCTGCGTGGCCATGCGGCCGAGGATTTTTCCTCGGGCATCGATCACATGCCACTGTCGCTGGGTCAGTGCTTCCTCTTTTGTCATCTGCTATCTCCGCTCACTAATTCTGCGTTTCAATGCGGCACGAGGAAAATGGCGGGGCCGACGAGACTCGAACTCGCGACCTCCGGCGTGACAGGCCGGCGTTCTAACCGACTGAACTACGACCCCGATATTTGTTCCTCGCGCACTCGTTTGGTGGGCGGTACAGGGATTGAACCTGTGACCCCCGGCTTGTAAGGCCGATGCTCTCCCGCTGAGCTAACCGCCCGCGACTAAAACCGCCCACTCGATTTTTTCACTAAAGATGAACATGATCAATCTCGTAGCCGTGGTTTAAATCGGCACGCGATCGTCGTGACTTGGTGAAAAATTAAGTCCTAAAACCAGAGGGACTTACGCGCTAGCGAAGCGAGCTAATTTTTTCTTGAATCGGTGTCCCAACAGCAACGAACTAACAGCCCTGCCCGTGCAAGGGGCTGTTATAACAGCACGTATGCCGGGTGTCAAACCACCCGGCACCGTTTTAGTTCAATTTTGGAAGCTATTGAGGGAGAATTTCGGACGCAGGAGCATTCTCGACCTTTTCTCCGAACGCCGGTGCATCGTCTTTCGCGCGAATTTCGACCGGCGCATTTTTAAACAAGTTCTCTGGGTGGTCGAGTATGAGCGCTTTCTTCAAAACTTGGTCGACGTGGGAAACCAGTTCAAGCTCCACGGCCTTGAGCACCACCGCGGGAATCTCCTCGATGTCTTTTTCATTTTCCGAGGGAATCAACACTTTTTTGATGCCGGCGCGATGGGCGGCCAAGATTTTCTCTTTGAGCCCACCGATCGGCAACACGTTTCCGCGCAATGTAATTTCACCCGTCATCGCCAAATCGTTGTGCACCGGAACCTTCAACAGAGCGGAAACGAGCGATGTCGCCATGGTGATACCCGCGGACGGACCATCCTTAGGAATCGCACCTTCCGGCACGTGGATGTGAACATCGACATTCTGATAGAAATCCTTGTCGAGGCCTAATTCCACTGCACGCGAACGCACGTAGCTCATCGCCGCGCGCGCCGACTCTTGCATCACGTCGCCGAGTTTTCCAGTAATGATCAACTGGCCTTTACCCGGCATGACGGTGACTTCGGTGGCCAACAATTCACCGCCCATCTCGGTCCACGCCAGGCCTGTGGTGACACCGATCTTTACTTCGGTGTCCGCCTTGCCGTAGCGATACTTGTTCGGGCCGAGATACTTGTTCAGTCCCTTGGTGCCGACTTGGATCTTGGCATTGCGGTCTTTGCGCACGACTTCAACCGCAACTTTACGGCAGATGGAAGCGAGTTCGCGCTCGAGATTACGCACCCCAGCTTCCTTGGTGTAATGACGGATGACGCCGAGCAGCGCGTTGTCGGTGAAAGCCAAGTTCTCCGGTGTGAGACCGTTGGCCTCCTTCTGCTTTTCCAATAGGTATTTTTTTGCGATGCTGAGTTTTTCCAGTTCCGTGTAACCGGCGATCCGGATGATCTCCATACGATCCTGCAACGGCCGTGGAATTCGATCCAACGAGTTGGCGGTGGTGATGAACATCACCTTCGACAGGTCGAAATCAAGATCGAGATAATGATCATTGAAAGAAGTATTCTGCTCCGGGTCGAGAACTTCGAGCAACGCCGACGATGGGTCGCCACGAAAATCCGTCGACATCTTGTCGATCTCGTCCATCAGGAACACCGGATTACACGAGCCGGCTTTTTTCATCGATTGAATGATTTTCCCCGGCATGGCACCGATATAGGTGCGCCGGTGCCCACGGATCTCGGCCTCATCGCGCACGCCGCCGAGAGAAACTCGAATAAATTTTCTTCCCGTGGAACGGGCAATGGAACGGCCTAAAGACGTTTTGCCGACGCCTGGAGGACCCACTAGACAGAGAATCGGCCCCTTGATCTTGCCGACTAAACTCTGCACTGCGAGATATTCGAGAATGCGTTCTTTGACCTTTTCCAAGCCGTAATGATCTTCATCAAGAACCCGCTCCGCCTCGTTGATGTCGAGCTTGTCATCGGTGCTTTCATTCCAGGGCAGACTGACGATCCAGTCGATATAGTTCCGCACCACGGTAGCTTCCGCCGACATGGGCGACATCATCTTTAGTTTCTTGAGCTCTTTTTCCACCTTGTCTTTGGCTTCGGCGGAAAGCTTTTTTTGCTTGAGCTTATCTTCGATCTCTTGAATCTCGTTCTTGAACTCGTCTTTTTCTCCGAGCTCTTTCTGAATCGCGCGCATCTGCTCGTTCAGGTAGTATTCTTTCTGCGAGCGCTCCATCTGCTTTTTCACCCGCGAGCGAATGCGCCGCTCGACTTCGAGGATTTCAATCTCAGCGCGCATGTGGCCGAGCACTTTTTCCAAACGCTCGGCAGCGTTAAAAGTCTCGAGCAAATTTTGTCGGTCGTCGAGTTTGATACCAAGATGAGCCACAATGGTGTCGGCCAATCTTGCCGGGTCGTCGATGGAAGACACCGACATCACCATCTCGGGTGGAATTCTCTTCTTGAGCTTGACGTAGTTCTCGAAAGTCGTGTGCACCTCGCGCACCAAAGCGTCGATCTCGGTATTGCGCTCAACCTGTTCCGGGGCGTCTTCCACTTCCACCAAGAAAAAATCCGGATTAGCGACAAAACGCACGACCTTGGCGCGCTTCTTACCTTCGATGAGAACCTTCACGGTGCCGTCTGGGAGCTTGAGCATCTGCACCACCGAACCCAAGGTGCCGATCTTATAAATATCGTCCTCGGCAGGCTCGTTAGTCTTGGCATCTTTCTGGGATGACAAGAAAATCAAACTCTGCTTCTGAGTCGCTTCCTCAAGCGCCTTGATGGATCGTTGCCGGCCGACGAACAGCGGCACGACCATGTGCGGAAATACGATAATATCCCGTAGCGGCAGCAGTGGTACGCATGTCATACCGGATGTTGGGTCCTTGTCGTCTTTTTTTTCATTCCGAAACAGCATTATCCCTCCTAAGCGCTCTCCGCGGCCTTGGTGTAAACGACGATTGGAGGTTCATGTTTTTCCACGACGTCTTCGGTAATCACCACTTCTTTGGTATTCGGCTGCGACGGCATGTCGTACATGGTATCCAACATGATATTTTCCATGATCGCACGTAATCCCCGGGCTCCCGACTTTCGCTTCATGGCATCGCGAGCGATCGCCCGCAGCGCTTCTTCAGTGAATTTCAGGTGCACGGATTCCATATCGAATAGCTTCGAGTACTGTTTGGTCAAAGCATTTTTCGGCTCTTTCAAAATGCGCACTAGCGCTGACTCATCCAATTCGTCCAACGTGGCGATCACCGGCAAGCGGCCGATAAATTCCGGAATCAGACCGAACTTCAACAAATCCTCGGTCTGCACCCCGTGCAGCAAATCGCTCGACAGTCTGCCGTCCTTATCTTCGAGTTGCCCGCCAAAACCCATGCGTTTTCGTCCGGTCCGCTTACGAATGATATCATCAAGGCCGACGAACGCGCCACCACAGATAAATAAAATGTTGGTGGTATCCACTTGCAAAAACTCTTGCTGCGGATGCTTTCTCCCACCTTTGGGCGGTACGCTGGCCATGGTGCCTTCGATGATCTTGAGCAGCGCCTGTTGCACGCCTTCGCCGGAGACATCGCGGGTGATCGACGGATTGTCAGATTTACGCGATATCTTGTCGATCTCATCGATATAAACGATGCCCCGTTGGGCCTTCTCGACGTCGTAATCGGCGGCTTGGAGTAGATTGAGAATAATATTTTCGACGTCTTCACCGACGTAACCGGCTTCGGTCAAGCTGGTTGCATCGGCAATAGTGAAAGGCACTTGGAGAAAGCGCGCCAGAGTCTGCGCTAAAAGGGTTTTGCCCGAACCGGTCGGGCCGAGCATAAGAATATTGCTTTTCTGCAGTTCGACATCGCCGGTAACCATCTGGCTGTCGATACGCTTATAATGGTTATGCACCGCCACCGCCAAGATCTTCTTGGCGCGCTCTTGGCCGATCACATACTGGTCGAGGACCCGTTTGATTTCGGCGGGTTTGGGCACGTTCGACGACGAGCTGAGATTTTCATCGTGATCGCACTCTTCAGCGATGATGTCATTGCATAGATCGATGCATTCATCGCAGATGTAAACAGTCGGACCGGCGATCAGCTTGCGGACCTCGTCCTGACTCTTACCGCAAAAGGAGCAGACGAGATTTCCCGATCCATGTTCACCGTGCTTTGCCATAGATCCCCCGGTTAAACTGACATCTACAATTTCTTAAGGCTTTCGGGACGACTCGCGATCACTTCGTCAACCAAGCCGTATTCCTGCGCCTGCTTGCCGGTCATGAACATATCGCGATCGGTATCTTTCTCGATCTTCTTTAAACCCTGTCCAGTATGCTTGGTCAAAATACTATTCAACTCTTCGCGCATCCGCAGAATTTCCCGGGCTTGAATGTCGATATCGGTGGCCTGGCCTTGAAATCCACCCAACGGCTGATGAATCATGATGCGCGCATGGGGCAAGGCGAATCGTTTGCCCTTGGCGCCGGCGGCTAATAAGACCGCGCCCATACTCGCCGCTTGGCCGACGCAAACCGTAGAGATCTGCGGCCGCACGTACTGCATGGTATCATAGATCGCCAGACCGGCGGTGACAGCACCGCCCGGACTGTTAATGTAAAAGAAAATATCGCGCTCGGGATCTTCCGACTCGAGAAAGAGAAACTGCGCGGTGATTAGATTGGCGACTTCGTCAGAGATGCCGGAACCTAGAAATACGATACGGTCCTTAAGGAGACGCGAATAGATATCGTACGCACGTTCACCGCGGCCGGTTTGCTCTACGACAATGGGGATGAAATTCATCGGTAGCTAAACCCCTGGTTCACAAAAATTATTCTAGCTCTTTTCACCGGTCTCATCAACCCTAGAAACGGGTGGATCGACTTCTTTTATTTGCGCGCGCTCAAGCAAGTAGCCGAGCGTTTGGTCAAACATCATCTGGGCGCGCAAATCGTCACGCGCTTCCGGCCGCGCATAGTATTCGCGCACACTTTTAGCCCGCTCTCCGGACGCACGGGCAAGGTTATCGACACGTTCTTGGATGTCTTTATCGCTGACGGCGATTTTTTCCAGCTGGGAAATTTTTTCCACCAGCAAAGTCGCTTGCACCTGGCGCGTTGCCCGTCCTTCTAACGTCTTGCGCGCTTCTTCCATAGGTGGCGCCGCTTCTTCACCGTCGGCAGCGGGCTGGCCGGCGATTTGGGTCTGGTAACGCTCCATCAAATACCGAGTTTGACGCTCGACCATCGAAGGCGGCGTGACAAAGCTGTGGCTATCGATCAAACGACTGACCAGTTTTTCTTTGAGATCTTCGTCTTGATAATGTTTGAGTTCATCTTCCAGCCGCTTACGGATCGCCGCCTTGAGCTCATCCAAAGATGCATGCTCGCCATGATCCTTGGCGAACTCGTCATCGAGGGTCGGCAACACCTTTTGCTTGATCTCGCGAACGACGAGAACAAAGTCGATGGCCTTGCCAGCGATCTCTTTATTCGCATAGGTTTCCGGATAGGTAACTTGCACGGTTTTTTGATCGCCGATCTTAACGCCCACCACTGCTTCTTCAAACTGCGGCAACGATTGACCGGAACCGACTTCGATCACATAGTTCTCACCCTTGCCGCCGGCAAACGATTTCCCGTCGATGCTGCCGTCGAAATCGAGGTTGACGAAGTCGCCGGTTTGCACCACGTCGCGTCCGACCACCGGCTCCAACTGAGCGTGGCCCTCTTGGATGCGTTTGAGCGCATCCTGAACTTGATCGTCGGAGACGGCGATTTTTACTTTTTCGACTTCAACGCCCAAATAATCCTTCACTGCGATTTCCGGCTTGATCTCGAACACCGCGGAAAAGGAAAACCCCCCGGCCTCGCTGAGTTCTTCAGCTTCGACCTCGGGCCGCGAGACCATTTGGATGCCGCGTTCTTTGATCGCTTCGCCCAATGACTCTTCGACCAAGTGCGAGCGCACTTCGCTTTTCACATCCTCGCCGTAAATACCTTGCAGCACGCTGCGCGGAATCTTGCCGGTACGAAAGCCCTTGACCTGCACACGCTGGCCGAGATTTTTATAGGCGTAGGCAAATTCCTTAGCCACCGCCTCAGCCGGCAGCTCGACGCGAATCTTGCGCTGCACCGGACTCAATTCATCGATGTCGATTTTCATAGTCACTTAACAACTCTCGGCGTTTTCGTTGTCGGTAGTCGGCAAAACACTTGAGCGCTGCCGACGAAAACAATCACCGATTAGCCATGCCACCTTTCTAAATTATCGCTCGAGCCAATTTCTCCCCGGCCAACATCGAGAGTCTGGTGCGAGAGGGGGGACTCGAACCCCCATGGTTGCCCGCTAGATCCTAAGTCTAGTGCGTCTGCCAATTCCGCCACTCTCGCAAAAACTGGACAGGAAGGGAAAAATCGTTGAACCTCAAAGACTAAGGCTGGAGATTAAGAACTAGCCGGTGGTAAGTCAAGCAGCAGCGCGCCAATTCGCCCGCGCCGAGGCTGGGAATCGACAATCAGTCGCGGTGCCAACGGTGCAAAGCGCGCTGTTAATCCTCCGATAATCGGTAAACAAAGCAGTCGAACGCTGGTCCAGATGGCTAGTCAGCGACGCGCCGGCAATGGTAGCAACACTGGGACTGACCCAGGCGCGAACTCTTGCCGCCGGCGCGGATGATCGTCGAAGCATTCAGAGCATCATGAATGAATGTTGATCGACTGTGTGGAGGAATACACCAACTACGCTTTGTCGCCGGCCACAGCCGCGCAAGCGCGACAAGGACAGAGCGAACGTAGGTAGTCAAAAGTATAGATGCCGGTGCTATGACCGTCTTGCCAGTGCAGTTCGACGGCGTAGTTACCGACGCCGTGAATGCCATCGAGCTGCGCGCCGGGCACGTCGATGAAACGACGCTGGGAGCCGTGGCCTTGGCACAGCGCGCAGGGGCAGTAGCCGCGCAAATATTCCTGCTCGTACTCGCCGACATGGCCGTCGTCCCAACTGATGCGCAAAACCCCGCGAGTTTTTACATGGTTGAATTCGGTGGGAAAGGGCGCCGCCATGGTTAAAACTCCACCAGGCCGTCGCCGATAACAGTCATGAAGCCGATCTTATGGCGATTGACTAAATAGGTGCGCGCAGTCAAATCTTGACGATCCAACAAAACCGCATCAGTCACCGGTATAAACGGACTCTTCTCCAACAATAAATCGTACACCATCGTGCCTGGAATCAGATGGACGGATCCTTGCCGCATGTAAGGTCCGACACTGAACAGTGCTCGGCTGGTTTCCTTCTGAACGTAAAAACTCTCAATGCCGCTGCGTTGGTTCTGACTGGTCGAGCTTAAGTCGGCGATCAACAGCACTTCGCGCACGTAAACCATATACTCATCGGCGCCCAAGGCGATCGGTTTGCCGTTGGCGCGCTCCAAGGTGGCGTCCTTGAGCGAAAAAACGTCCTCGCCATCGCGCGCGCCGAGGTAATTGCTAAGCCGGCTCTGCTGGGTTACCAACACGCCGCGCACGATCGCGCCCTGGAGGTAAACCTCCAACGGCATGGTGTAGGTGAGCGATTGTTCTTCTGTCATCGGCAAGCGCCGCGGCGATCTCGGGAAGCGTAAAATCGCCACCGGCCGCGCAGGAATTATGACACCGCACAGTTGTCTTAACAATAGAACATCGCGGCGTGACGACAAGGTATCGTGACGCGCCGCGATCTTCTGGAGATGGGAGATTTTGGTGGGCCGCCGGAGGGTCGAACTCCGGACCCGCTGATTAAGAGTCAGCTGCTCTACCAACTGAGCTAGCGGCCCATGATCTGACTGCGTTCGGAATCGCAGATTTCAAATTACAATTGCCAGAATTTGGAATCTGTAATCTGAAATCTGTCATCCCAAAATGGATGGGGTGAGTGAAGGGACTTGAACCCTCAACCCCTGGAACCACAATCCAGTGCTCTAACCAATTGAGCTACACTCACCGCACAAACGACAACCCAAGCTGGTGCGCCAGAAGGGATTCGAACCCCTGACCTACGGCTTAGAAGGCCGTTGCTCTATCCACCTGAGCTACTGGCGCAATAAAAAAGTACTGAGTAACGAGTGCTGAGGCATGATTCCGCTCCGTCCCCTCAAAAACTACCCAACACTCAAAACTAAGCACTCATCACTCAGCACTTCGTGATGGTCGGGGCGAGAAGATTCGAACTTCCGACCCCCTGCGCCCAAGGCAGGTGCGCTACCAGGCTGCGCTACGCCCCGTCAAATTTAACCACGGGTTATTTTACACAGCGACTTCATGAAATCAAGGTGACAGAGCGAAATCGCGCAGCGACGGCAACGCCTCGGCGAATCTTTTCAGCGCCTTGCCGCGATGGCTCACGGTCGCTTTGCGCTCTCGATCGATCTCGCCGAAGGTTTTTCCGAACGGTGGAAAGAAAAATAATGGATCGTAACCGAAGCCCTGGCTGCCGACACGCTTAAAGCCGATGCGCCCTTCGCAGGTTTCGCGGGCGAGCCATTCTTTCATGCCGCCCGCGCCAGGAATGCAAAGTGCTAAGACGCAAACGTAGCGCGCCGTACGCTGTTCCGTCGCGACGGCCTGTAATTCACCCAAAAGCTTGTCGTTGTTCCGTTCGTCATCGCCCTCGACGCCGCAATAGCGCGCCGAATATATCCCCGGCGCGCCGCCCAAGGCGTCGACTTCAATGCCGGAATCGTCAGCCAAAGTCATCAATCCGGAAAATTGCGCTAGTGTGCGCGCCTTCTTGAGCGCGTTCGCTTCGAACGTGTCGCCGTCTTCAACCACCGCCGGTGGATCGGGCAAATCTTTTGAAGAAAGTATTCGCAGCGACAGATGACTGAGGAAAGCCTGTACCTCGACAAACTTCCCGGGATTGGTGGTGGCAACAAGCAGATCGATCACAGATTTTTTTTGCGCCGTTTGCGCTTTTTGCGGCCAATCCCTCTCCGCTCTCAAGCCACACTCGCGATGATTTTCTTCTGCGCTTTCATCAAATCCTTGATCCCACCCTGGGCGATCTCCGCCATCTTTTCCATTTCTTTACGCGTAAACGGCTCGTGCTCGGCGGTGCCTTGGACTTCGATGAACTTTCCCGCGCCGGTCATAACAAAGTTCATATCGACATCGGCCGCGCTATCTTCGACGTAGCACAGGTCCAATAAGATCTTGCCGTCGACGATGCCGATACTCACAGCGGCGACGGCATCTTTGAGCGGATCGGCTTTGATAACGCCCTTTGTCAACCAACCGGGCACTGCCGTGGCCACCGCCACATAGGCGCCGGTGATCGACGCCGTGCGGGTGCCGCCGTCGGCTTGAATCACGTCGCAGTCGATCCAGATCGTCCGCTCGCCCAAACTTTTCATATCGGCGACGGCGCGCAGGCTGCGGCCGATCAAACGTTGAATCTCGTGGGTCCGGCCGCCGACCTTGCCGCGCGACGATTCCCGGCCGATGCGTTGTTGCGACGAGCCCGGCAGCATGCCGTATTCCGCGGTGATCCAACCCTTGCCGCTGTTGCGCAGAAACGGCGGCACCCGCTCTTCGAGCTTCGCCGTGCAAATCACTTTGGTATCGCCCATTTCGATCAACACCGAACCATCCGCTGTCTTGATATAGTTCGGCGTAATCTTCAAAGCCCTCATCTGGTTTGGTTTTCTACCATCAGCTCTCATTCGTAATCCACTTCCAATTCTTAAATAGAATTTCTTGACTATTGCCTGTTGCCTATTGCCTTCTTCAACTATTCAAATGAAACACCACCATCTTCAACTCCGTCATCTCATTGACGGCATACCTGGGCCCTTCTTTACCGAAGCCGGAATCTTTCAGCCCGCCGTAGGGCATCAGATCGACGCGCCACTGGGAACCCCAGTTGACGTGCAAGTTGCCGGCTTCCGCTTCGCGGGCGAACTTCATCGCCCATTCGACATTGTCGGTGAAGATTCCCGCGGCCAATCCGTAAATACTGTCGTTGGCCAATGCGATCGCTTCCTCGATGCTATCGAACGGCGTCACCGCCAGCGCCGGTCCGAATAGCTCATCGCGCGAGATGCGCATGTCCGGATGGACATCCGCCACCAGCGCCGGCACATAGATCGCGCCGCGCCGGCCGCCTCCCGCGACTAATTTGGCGCCGCCGCGAACCGCTTCGTTGATCCAGTCATCGACGCGTACCGCTTCGCTCTCTTTGACCATCGGACCGACTTTATTTTTCTCGTCGAGCTGGTTGCCGGTGGTCAACGCTTCGACCTTGGGCTTTAATGCCGCGAGAAGATCGCCGTAAACTTTTTTCGACGCCAGCACGCGCTGGGTCGAAATGCAGGTCTGTCCGGCGTTGCCGTAACCGGTCATCGCCAACACGGTCGCAACTTTTTCCAAGTCGGCATCCGGCATGACGATCACCGGACTGTTGGAGCCAAGTTCCATGGTGACTTTTTTAATCCCCGCGGTGCGGCAGATGCGCTCACCGATTTCCCGGCTACCAGTAAATGTCACCTTACGCACTCTACGATCGGCCACCAAGGCATCGCCGATCTCGCCACCCGAACCGGTGAGGCATTGAATCCCTTCCGGCGGCAAACCCGCTTCGAGCAATATCTCAGTTAATTTTATCGCCGACAGCGGCGTATCGGACGCCGGCTTAATAATGACAGTGTTGCCCGCCGCCAACGCCGGCCCGACTTTGTGACAGACTAAGTTCAACGGGAAATTAAACGGCGCGATCGCCGCCACCACACCGCAGGGCACGCGCAAGGTGAAACCGAGTTTCTTGCTGCCCGTGGGATCGGCGTCCAACGGCACGGTCTCACCGTGCAAACGTTTTGCCTCTTCCGCCGAACCCATCATAGTTTCCACCGCGCGGTTCGCCTCGCCGCGTCCTTCGGCGATGATTTTGCCCTCTTCTTTGGAGATAATCTGGCCCAACTCTTCGTTGCGGTCGGCCATCATGTCCGCCGCTTTGCGGAGAATTTTCCAGCGCTCGTAACTCGACATCTTCGCCATCACCTTGGCGCCGCGCTCGGCGAACGCCAACGCTTTTTCCAGATCGCCGGCATCGGCTTTGGGTACGCTGTCGACCAGCGAATTGTCGAATGGATTGGTGACGTCGATTTTTTTCGCCTTATCGATCCATTGGCCTGCAACAAAATTCTTCACGACGACAAACCTCCGGTTTGAATTCCAAATTCAAAATTCCCGATTACAAAGTGTTCAATTGGAATTTTGCATTCTGCAAACTAAAATTTCATTGCTCCTCAATCTTATTTCTAAAGAAGCTCCGCCCATAGGCGCGATGAAACGCCGACCACTTCGACCCTGGCTCTTTTTCCGGCATATTTTGAATCGCCTGAATCTTGCCGTCGAGATCGTCGAGAGAACGCAAGATAACGGCTTCCAAGGTCTGCGGCAACTTGGGCGAGCCGAATTCGTAAGCGCCGTGATGACTCACCAACATATGTTTGACCAACAGCGCCAACTCCGGCGGAAAACCGGTGATCCCATCGATCTTTTTCGTCACCATCTCGACTTCCATGACCAGATGGCCGAGCAGCTGGCCGGCGTCGGTGTAGTCGAAGGCGCGATCGAAGGAGAATTCGTAAACCTTGCCGATGTCGTGGAGAAAGCCGCCGACGAGCAGCAAGTCGACGTCGACACCGGGATAATTGTCGACGACTTTGAGAATCAGCTTGAGCAACAACAGCGTGTGCTCCAACAGGCCGCTTAAATAAGGATGATGAATCGTCTTGGCGCCCGGCGCTTGCTTCAACAGCCGCATCAATTCGTCATCGGCGAAGCACGCCTCAGCCAGCCCCAGCAGATGGGGATTTTTCATCGCGCGGAGAATCGTTTGCAGCTCCGCCAACATCGTCTCGGGGTCGTTGGCGCTTTTGGGCAGAAAATCTTCAGCGGCAACCGTCGACTCGTCGACGCGCACGACATCCTGCACGCGGATCTGAACTTTGCCCTGGAACTGCGTCGCCTGGCCGCGCACGCGCACGAAGTCATTTTTAGCGAAGCCGCGGCCGAGATCGTCGGCGCGCTCCCACACTCGCGCTTCGATCTCGCCGCTGCGATCGAGCAGCTTGAGCGTCAAGTAACTACTGCCGCCCTTGGTCACGCCTTGGGTTTTCGACGCGACCAGAAACATCTCATCCACCGATTGACTCTCGCGAATATCGACAGCGTACAGAGATTTCATCTGAAACCCTCCATTCGTCACCTTAATTTTGTTGCCAGATCGAAAAGCGTCTGGACCAAGAAGTGTTGAAGAAACACCGTCGCGATCAAAACTATCACCGGCGATAAATCGTAGCCGCCGTACACCACTGGCCAGCGCTCGCGGATGCGCCGAAACAGCGGTTCGGTGGCGCCATGAAGAAAGCGCACGACGGGGATGTGAAAGTCAGCCTTGGTCAGCGACACCACGACCGCGCGATGATGATCCACATGTACGCCCACAACACGTAGTCGAGCACCTGCGCAACAGCAAACAGAAGATTGGCGAAGATAAACATATTCTTATTTGCTGCGCGGCCCGAACAACGCCGTGCCGACACGCACAATCGTCGCGCCCTCTTCGATCGCCACGGTGTAATCGTGGGTCATGCCCATGGACAGTTCCGTTAGTTGAATGTTGGGCAAGCGCAGTTCATTTAACTGATCGCGTAACTGGCGCAGCTCACGAAAATACGGACGCACTTCTTCAAGATTGTCGCGAAACGGCGGCACGGTCATCAAGCCCTCGACACGCAAATGCGATAGTTTGGCGATCTCAACGAGTAAAGGCATCAGCTGATCTTTGCCAACACCGGACTTGCTCTCCTCACCGCCAAGATTCACTTCGACCAGCGCACGGATCGATTTACCACGATTGCCTCCCTCTTTGTCGAGTTCCTGCGCCAAAGCAAGATTATCCAACGACTCGATCACATCGAACAGCTCGATCGCAACCTTCGCCTTGTTGCGCTGCAAATGGCCGATCATATGCCACTCCACGGCATCGACAATTGAATTCTTTTTATCCGCCGCCTCCTGAACATAATTCTCAC
This sequence comes from Deltaproteobacteria bacterium, assembly GCA_009692615.1. Taxonomy (NCBI): domain Bacteria; kingdom Pseudomonadati; phylum Myxococcota; class Myxococcia; species Deltaproteobacteria bacterium. Next base: position 69,327 of record SHYW01000008.1, read on the forward strand.
CGATCAACGTCACCCCCGCCCCGATCGCCGCGCCGATCGCTTCGACGCTCTGCGACTTGGCGGCGGCAAGCAGCCGAACCCCACGCGGATCGCGCCGCGCCTTCACAGCCGCATCCGCGATCCGCTCGAGAATTTTTCGATAGTTGCCGCCAACATCGACCATGAGGGAAATTGCTTACCACAACGAGAGACAGATTTCACTCTCAGATCTACCACTCGCCGAAACTTATAGACTTAGTGCAAAATGAGGCGGCACTAGCGATTCTAGTAATTGTAACGGTACAGGCGGCGTGTTGAGAGAAAGAGACGGCTATTGAATTGCAAGACGCTTTTCGATGCGCTGGTAAACATCGCGGCGATTCATGATGCCGAAAATCCAAACTTCGCGATTCACGACCTTAAACACAATGCGGTAATCGCCGACGCGCAGTTTCCAATAACCTTTCAAAGTCCGCCGTAGCGGTTCGCCATAGCGCTGCGGCTCGGTGGTTAAACGAGTTTCGATGGCACGCTGAATGCGCCGGCTGACATCGCGATTGAGGACCGGAATATCTTTGGTCTTAACGTCGGGATGATAAACCAGCGTGAAAACCATGACGCGGCTCGAATTCTATGATCCCCACACTTGCTTATGGGTCAGCGTGCGCGAGCGCCGAAAGCTCTTTTCACGTTCTTCGGCGAACTCAGCCAGGGCGAGATCTTCTTGCGCGTCGAGCGCCTCTTTGACCAGGTCGCGAATTTTCAATGAGAGAGAGATTTCCTCATTGGCGGCCAAGCGTCGAACACTTTCATACAATGGTTTTTCGAGAACAACATTGATTCGCGGGTTTTTGGCTCGCATCGTTTTTCTCCTTGTCGAGGAGTGTACCACTTGTGCCGCACTCACGCAAAATAGATGTGTCGTGGCAACGTCAATATGTCATGTTAACAGCAACGCGATTATGTCAGGGTAGTGCGTTGGGTTGAGGTCGTAAGTTAGAAACCTGGCCATAGCGGAACCCCACCTTGTTGGAGTTGGTTCGATATAGGCCAAGTGTGTGC
>SHYW01000009.1 GCA_009692615.1 Deltaproteobacteria bacterium
GACGCACACACTTGGCCTATATCGAACCAACTCCAACAAGGTGGGGTTCCGCTATGGCCAGGTTTCTAACTTACGACCTCAACCCAACGCACTACCCTGACATAATCGCGTTGCTGTTAACATGACATATTGACGTTGCCACGACAGCAGGGATTACGCCGACGTTACAGGACAATTTGTTTGTCAAAAGTGCGACAAACAAATTTAGCGACGGTATCGAAAAACCGACTAACGATCGGCGAGCAGCGCACGCAAATCACTCAGCATCGTCGTCACGACCGGATTCGGACCGATGTAGACGACGCGCAACGTGCCATGGCGATCGACGATAGCCGTCAACGGCGTGTGGTCGATTAGGCCGCGACCTTTCCGCTTGACCCCAACACCGAAGTTTTTCCAAACCGCTCTGAGCTTACTTTCTTCGCCGGTGAGAAACGCCCAGTTGTCCAACTCCGCGCCATAACGTTGGGCGTAACCGGCCAACACCTTCGGCGCGTCGATTTCCGGATCGGTGGTGATCGTTAGTAGCTGAATATCCTTGCGCTCAGTAGCGGATAAGCCGATTTGCACTTGGCGCATGGATGCCGTCAGCAGCGGACAAACATCGGGACAAGTGGTGTAAGCGAAACTGACGAGAACCACCTTGCCTCCGAGTTGACTGAATCGAAATGTTTGGCCGCTTTGATCGGTGAGGATGAAATCGCCAATCGCCAGTTTAACTTCACGGCGCTGGGTCGAACTTTGAGGCGCGGTCGCGGCAAGCACGAAGATTGGCGAATTTATTAGCAAGACAACCGCACAAAAGGGTAACCAACTGCGAATTGTCACGGTTTTTTCTCCGCTGGTGGGTCGTCATAACCGAGCACCGCTTCCCAAGGGATACTGCAATGGGCGGCGACTAGCGTATCGAAATTCTCCCACCAGCTAATGTTACGCCCTTCTCGGCTAATGAGTCGCACCATTTGCAGCATGTCGTTAAGCTCGGACTGGCTAAGCGCGGGTGAGAAGGCAGGCATCACGCCTTTGCCGTCGGCTATAGCTCTTTTGATCTGCGGATTGCTCTTATGTTGGACTGTATCACGGAAATCCGGTGGCAACGCTGGCAGCGCCGCCGCCATGGGTCCATCGCCGCGACCGTTGGCGCCGTGGCAGTTGAAACAGCGCTGGGAATAAACCGTGTCCATGCGGCTGTTGCGGCCGCAGCCTACCGCAAGAAGCAACAGCGCAAAGCAGCAAAAAATGGCTGATCGCATCACTGCTCCAACAGGTAACACAGCCGATCCGGCCTGCCAAGCCGAGCGCCAGCAAGGACCAATTGTTGACACGAAATTAATTTTCGTATTATTTATCCACTTAGATTATGGCCACACACCACCTATCGCGCTTTGGCGTATCGCTGGAAGATGATCTGTTAGCCGCTTTCGATCTGAGCATCGGCGAGTTGGGCTACCAAAACCGCTCCGAGGCGATTCGCGATCTGATTCGCGATCACTTGATCCAGCAGAAAGTCGGTCGCGGCGCTACGCCGGTGATCGGCGTGGTTACCTTGGTCTATGACCATCGGGTGCACCGACTGAGCGATTTACTCGCGGACATGCAGCACAAAGCCGAAGTCGCGGTGAGCGCCAGTCTGCATATCCATTTGGATGAGCATAATTGTCTCGAAGCCATCGTCATCCGCGGCCGCGCCGATAAAGTTCACGAGATCGCCAGCAAATTGATCGCCACCAAGGGCGTGCAGAACGGTAAGTTGGTAACCACAACCGCGGAGATGAAGCACTAAATTTTTTTGCGTCAAATAGCACGAATTTGAATAAGGTACTACCAAAGACTCCCATGAACGCTTGGCGACGAAATTCTGCTGGTCTGCTCCTAGGGATATTTTTGCGCTTCGCGCCAGCTTTCGCAGCCGACCCGGTGGAAGTCTACGTCATCGGTCAACAACCGACTTCGACCGCAAGCGAGCAAACCATTCGCCAAAAAGAATTCGAACTCCGACCGAGCACCACGCCGGGAGACATTCTGCGCTTGGTCCCCGGACTATTCGTCGCCCAACATCAGGGCGGCGGCAAAGCCGAGCAAATTTTTCTGCGCGGTTTCGACGCCGACCATGGCTCCGACGTGGCGATCTTTATCGACGGCATTCCAGTCAACTTGCCGAGCCACGGCCACGGCCAAGGATACGCCGACCTTCATTGGCTAATCCCAGAGATGGTCGATCGCGTGGAAGTCTATAAAGGTCCCTACTTTGTGCAGTTCGGCGACTTCAATACCGCTGGCGCAGTCAACATCATTACTAAGAAGCGCGACAAAGACACAACTCTGACGATTACCGGGGGCAGTTACAATCAGCAACGTTATCTCGGCGTGCTTTCCCCGCCCGAGGGCACGCCGTTCTCACCTTACATCGGCGTCGAAGCATTTCACGATCTCGGACCGTTCAAAAATCCTGAGAACTTTAACCGACTCAACGTCATGTCGAAGTTCACACTGTTGTCGACGGCGAGTGCCAATCTCCACCTGCTCGGCAGTTTTTTCAAAAGCGATTGGAATGCGTCAGGCGAAATTCCGGCGCGCGCGGTACGAGCTAGGGAACTCGGCCGATTCGACGCCGTCGACAACAGCGAAGGCGGCAAGACCGAACGGCACAACGTCAATGTGCAATACAATTGGGCCGATGCCGAGCAATCGCTCAACGCCCAAGCTTGGTTTTCCTATTACCGATTTCAATTGTTTTCAAATTTTACCTTCTTCCAGGACGATTCGGTCAATGGCGATGAGATCGAGCAAACCGACAAGCGCATCCTCGGCGGCACGTATCTCAACTACCGGCGCAATTATTCGTTGCTGAATATTCCTAACGAGACGCTCGTCGGTTTTTCCAGCCGCAGCGATCGCGCCAACGTCGGCCAATTTCGTGACACCCGCCGCCAACGACTGGCGAACACCAGCGATTCGTTGATCCAGCAGCACAATCTGGCCTGGTATGCCCAACAAGAGCTGCGCCCCACCGAATGGCTGCGAGCCCAGCTCGGCGTCCGCTTGGATAAATTCTTCTACGACGTGCGCGCCGACGGCAGCGCGGCCAATTCCATCAACGGTACCAAAGAAGCTGTCATCGCCAATCCCAAAGTCAATTTGATTGTCTCACCGTTTGTCGACAACGCCGTCGCCAAACGCTCGGAGCTCTACGTCAATTTCGGCGGCGGCTATCACAGCAACGACGCCCGCGACGTGGTGACCAGCTCAAGCAGCAAAGCGGTGCTGCCGCGCGCCCTCGGCGGCGAGCTCGGATACAAAACCAAGCTCTTCGATCGTTTCGATGTTGGTATCGATTATTGGCGCCTGCATCTCGATAGTGAATTGGTTTGGGCCGGCGACGCTGGTAGTACCGAAGCCAAGGGCAAAACCCAACGACAGGGTATCGAAGGCGAGTTGCGATTTCAGCTCGTCGACTGGCTGAGCGCCGATCTCGACACGTCGTACACCTGGGCGAAATTTGTCAAAACCGGCGACGCGGTTCCGTTGGCGCCGCGATTTCTCGCCGCCGGCGGTTTGACTGCGCGCCATTTGACCGGACTGGAAGGTCGCCTGCAAATGCGCTCCATCGGTGCCCGTTGGGGCGACAAAGAGCGCACGGCGACGATTCACGGTTATACGATTTTCGATCTGCTCGCCAAATATAAATGGGAGCGCTGCGAATTTTTGTTTTCGATCGTCAACCTCGCCAATAAAAAATGGCGCTCGGCGCAATTTTTTCATAGCTCGCAATTGAAATCGGAAAGCACGCCGGTCAACGACATTCACTTTTCCCCCGGCGAGCCGCTGACTGTCAAAGCCGGCATCACGGTGCATCTATGGTGACGATTTTTTTATATGCCTGAGGCAGAAGAACAAACGATGGCAGAAAACATACAGCAACAAAGCGCCCAGGCTTCAGTGAGCCGCAGGACAATTTTTTCGATCGTCTGCAGCGCCCATTTCATCAACCATTTTCAGTCGGCCATGCTGGGCGTGATCTATCCATTGATGATGAAAGAGCTCGGCATGAGCTATCTCGCCATCGCGTCGCTCGCTTCGGTCTACAATACGCTCGGCAGCATCTTGCAGGCCTCCTATGGTTTCGTCGTGCCCTATCTACGCCGCGGCGTGATCTTAGCCATCGGCAACTGCCTGCTGGGAGTTTCGGTCTTTGCCAACGGCTTCGCGTCGACCTTCAATCATTTTTTCATCGCCCGCTTAATCGGCGGCATCGGCTCCAGCCCGCAACATCCGGTGGGGTCGAGCATGCTCGCCAGCCATTTTACCGAAGGGCGCGGCCGCATCTTAGCGTTTCACTCGACGGCTGGACAGATCGGCGGATTGCTGGCACCGATCTCGGCGGCGCTGTTGGTAAGTTGGCTCGGTTGGCGCGGCGTATTTTGGGTTATCGGCGCTCTGACGATTGTCATCGGCCTGCTTTGCCTAGTTTTCCAAGACCGTCTGCACAACGCCGAGGACAAACCAAAATCCCGTCTCGCCCCCGGCGGTTGGCAGGCATACAAGGCTTGTCTAAAAAATAAAAACATCTTGCTGGTCTCGCTGGTGTTTATGGCCGGCGCCGCCGGCCGCGGCCAAGACATCAATGAGGTTTACATCATTCCCCATTTTGTCCACGACTTTAATCTCGATCTCACCCGCGCCGCGCTGCTTTTTAGTTTGATCCAAGTCGGCAGCCTGGTCGGCCCGTTCGTTTGGGGTTGGATCTCCGATCGCTACAATCGCAAGCTGGTGATTCAGGCGTCGCTGTTAATGTCGGGAGTCTGCACGATCTGGCTCGCATGGCAGCAAACGGTTTCCGCCGGGCTGTTTATCAATCTGATTGTCTACGGCGCGGCGGTGACCTCGCGCCAGACGCTCACTCAGGCGTTGCTCGCCGATCTCGTCGGCGAGGAACTCTTCGATGCCGCTTTCAGTCTCTACTATTTTATCGGTTTCATTTCGATTCCCTTTTGGACGTTAATCACCGGCGGCGTCATGAGCAAGTACGGCTTCGGTCTGGCGTTTAGTGTGATTTCGATTTCCTATCTGGTGGCGATGAGCCTGCTCCTGCTGCTGCGCATGCCGGCGAAGGCTGAAGCGAGCGCGCGGTAAGGCAATCCTTTTGGGCGCCACGGTCGTAATAGTTAAAGATGCCGAAAAATGTTTCAGCGAATTGAAATGATGATCAAGAGCCGATCGATCTTCGCCGCGAAAATGTCCCAGGAGATTCTTCCATGAAGGAGGAATCCTTCGGCATTCCTTTGTTCACGTCGCTGACGATTCACGGCCTAGTGCTGTTGGTTGCCTCGTCGATCGTTCATAGCAATCGACCGCTTCCAGATTTTCTACGGGTCAGTTTGATCGAACTGCCAGCGGTTAGCGAAGAAAAAAAGCCCGCGCCACTCGCGAAACCGCCAGAAAACAAACCGACGGAGATAAAACCTATCCTACCTACAAAAACTGACGCGACCGTGATCGCCAGCGCTCCTCGCGTCGAAGACGGCGGCAGCGAAGCCAGCGCGAGTAATCTTTTCGGCAAAAGCGAAAATGGTGTGTTGCCGGGAACGGGAAGTGCCGGTGGCGGCACATCCGTAGCGGGGCTCGGCCGCGGCGCCGGCGCGCCTGGACTGCCGGCCCAACAACCAATTTTTAGAACCAATCGCGAAGCCAAAGCGCTGCAAACCGCCCGGGCAAGCTATCCGGCGATGGCGCTACGTAACGGCGTCGAAAGCGACGTCACTTTGAGAATCGAAGTCGATACTCAAGGCAATGTCACGAAAGCCGAAATCCTCAAGAGCGGCGGCGCCGGCTTCGATGACGAAGCGCTCAAAGCCGTCAAGCAATCGCGCTTCGAGCCGGCGCAGAAAGACGGCCAAAACGTTGCCGCCGAATTTACTTTCGTCTACCGTTTCCGTTTGCAGCGTTGAGTCGCGGCCCAAGCGATTTTTCACCAGCTAAGATTTGCCGCAAGGGTCGACGCTTTCGACCGCGATGAATTTATGTTCAAATAACCGTCAGGGAGATTGACGCATGAAGCTTGGAGCATTTATTTTCGCCGCCGTCTTGACGATCGCGCTACCGTTTGGCGCCGCGGCTCAGCACGAACATAGCGATCACGCGGCACCCGCCGCAAAAACCACCACGGATAAGACAACCCCACCAGCGCTCAAACCCGCCGAGGGCGCCAGCATAAAAATCCTCGTCCCAACTAAGGGGCAAAGCATCAAGGGCGACAAGGTGGAAATTCACTACAAACTCGTCAAAGGCAAACGCGGCCACCACGCCCACGCTTACATCGACGGCGAAATGATGGGCATGTTCGAAAGCGCCAAAGGCACGCTCAACGGCGTCAAACCCGGAAAACATGTCTTGGAGCTGCGTGTCGTCGCCAACGATCACACAACCGAACTGGATGCCCGCGACAAAGTCGAGTTCACCGTCAAGTAAACATTTGGCCCACGCCGTCGAGCTTGCAGCGCCTGGCGCGACCGACTAACATTGCACCCACCACGCGATGAACACCGATAGACAAATAGCGAACGCAAAGCGCGGCCTCTGTCTCAGCGCTGCCCTGTCCTTGCTGCTGTTTGCCGTACTCTCGGCGCCTCATCGAGTGCACCATTTCTTCGATCGCTTCAAAGCGCCGCAGGCGAGCGTACAGTTCGACAATCACGACGCGCACCAACACGAGCATTCACCCGCACCGCCGCCGGTTTCGCAGCAGAGCGATTGCGTCACTCTAACGGCGATCCAAAACGCCCAAGCATTGACCGCAGCGTCATTCGAATTGCCTACTGTCACCGTCGCGGTGCGACTCCAGACAGTAGAGTCGAGCCATTCCCCGAGATCGTTCAATCCCTCACCCTGCTCACAGCGCGCGCCGCCTCTGATCTAAATTTTCATTGGCATTTTATTTACTTCTAGTGGCAAACCCATCGAGTGCATCTTCCAACCGATTGGGAATTGCCTGAGAAGAAGTTCTTCCAACGCATCGGCTGCGATGCGAAGTCAGATAGAGGGAAGACGATGACTGATAGACTTAGCGGATTACTTCCGTTCCTATTATCGCTGCTGGTTTTCGGTTGCAGCGCGGAACTGATCGAACGCGGCATGGGAGCTCGCTCGGCGAGAATAGAATTCGGCGCAGAAATCCATCTCGGCGATGGCACGCGCAATCCCTCGACGCCGTTTCTCCGTTACCGTGCCGATGGCCGGCTATTCGCGATCTGGACCGAAGACAACGCCGGCATGAGCGCCACGACGAAACCGACTCAAGCGCACGAACATGTCGCCGGCAAGATGGCACCCTCGCCGCTGCGCGTAGCGCTGCTCGCGGCGTCCGCCCAAGTGAATAGCGATTCGGAAGAAATTCAGGGCGAGGAAAATGGTCCCAAGGTTGCCTTCGGCGCCGACAACCGAGCTTACGTAGCTTGGTCAATCCCCAGCGCGATAGGCGACAAAACCCGCGCCAACATTCGCTTCGCCATGGATGACGGCAAAGGCGGCTTCACATCGGCGCGGACTTTGAACGAAGTCAAAGATGCTGCGCGCTTTCCGATCATCGAGCTCGCGCCCGATGGCAACTTTCTAATTGCCTGGATCGACCGGCGCGTCGACGGACCCCAGCTGCGCCAGCTCTATCTCATGCGCATGAATTCAAACGGCCAGGCGGCGACGAAAAATTATCAGGTGGGCCAGGGTCTCTGCGAATGCTGCAAGCTCGGCATCGCATTTGCCGATGGCGGGAAAACGATTTACATGGTCGACCGCGAGGTCAATGACAAACAAATTCGTAATCACGTGCTGCGCAAGTCGTCCAACGGCGGCGCGACCTTCGCCGCGCCGGTGCAAATCAGCGACGACGGCTGGCAGGTTCCGTCATGCCCGCACTCCGGTCCGAGCATCGGCCGCGACAGTCGCGGCCGACTGCACGTCAGTTGGTTCACCCTTGGCCGCACCGAACAGGAAGCCGGTATTTATTACAGCAAGTCGAAAGACAGCGGCAAAAGTTTTGCGCTGCGTCAGTTGGTGCAGGCCAACAGCGCGCCCGAGATTCTCTACAACAATCTGGTGGTCGGTGACGACGATACGGTCTACTCGGCTTGGAGCAATCTCGATAGCAACAACCGCGCGCAAATATATCTGCGCCTGCTCAACGCCGACGAGCAAAGCTGGAGTCCGATCCAACAAGTGAGCAACGCCAAAGGTAACGCCAGCCGGCCAAGCTTGGCCCTGCGCCATAACCAACTCCACATCGCCTGAACTGAAATCGACGGCGAAGATTCCCGGGTGGTGATGAAAAGCGCGACGGTGCAGCGATGAAATCGGTAAACGTAAGAATGAGCTTAACCGTAGCCTTGCTCTGGCTGCTGGCGACTGCGTTAACCACATCGACCGCCAGCGCACAGCATGTTCATCCAGCGAATCCGGGCACAGCGCCAACCGTCGGCGCCGCGGCAGTCCCTTTCGAACTGAAATCGATGGAAGGAAAAACGCTCACGTTAGAAACTTTTCATGGCAAACCGCTGGTGTTAATTTTTTTCGCCAGTTGGTGCGATCCCTACCGCGATGAAATGCCGCTCATCAACGAGCTGGCATCACAAGGAAGCAAAGAAGGTTTCAGCGTGCTCGGCGTCGCCGTCGAAGATACCCGCGCCGCGGTGAGCGAATTCGCTAAGGAAGCGAAACTAATTTTTCCGATCGCCCTGGACCTGAACAGCACCGTCAAACGAGCCTATCGTATCTTCGGTCCACCAGCGACTTTTTTCATCGACGGGCAAGGCATCGTTCGCGACATCGTCCTCGGCCCGGCGACAACGGAACGGGCGCGCAAGGCGTTAAAGAAAACTGGCTTGGTCGGCAAACAATGATCGCGTCGTCGTTAAAACCCTGGAGATCCATCGCGCTACTTTTATTGGCGCTGCTATTAACTAGCGTCAAGCTCAGCGCGGCGGAACTGAAGCAATCTCCCAGCGATCCTGAGCAAGTTTTGCAAACTTACCTGCGCGCCACCTACGCGCGCGATTTCATCGAAGCCTACCTCTTTATTTCGAGCGCCGACCGCAAAGCGCGCGATCTCAACCGTTATCTCCAACAGCGCGGCCCCTTCGCCGGCTTTACTTTGGAGGTGGCGAAAAAGCTCAGCGAGTCAATGGAAATCTATTTCAAACAGCGCAGAGACACGCCGACGCGCATCCAGACGGTTATCAACTACAAAGTTCCCGACCCGAATAAGATTTCAGCCCTGCTGCTCAATTGGGACGCCTACCGGTTGAACTCTTTAGCGCCAGCGGAGCGCAAACAAATTCTCGACGCCATCGACAAGAAAAAACACGGCGGCTCGCTCGACATGAGCGAAGGCGAAGAAAACTTCGAGTTGGTCAAAGAAGCCGACGGTTGGCGGATTTTTTTGAATTGGGCCGCTGGAGTCAAAATCCCGTTGCGCGTCGATCTATCGCAGGCAACCGATCTCGATGTCAGCTTGTCAAAGACCGACATCGTCGCGCAGCCGGGGGAGATCTTTGAAGTCGTTCCGAAAATCACCAACCGGACTAACCAACCTGTCACCGCGCGCATCGTCCACGTGGTCGAGCCCGACGCCAGCGCCGATTTCTTGGACTTCGTCCAGTGTGGCTTTCTTTTGCCGGTGACGATTGCGCCGGCCAAGCAACAGGAATTTTCCGGTACCTACCTATTGCGCGGCACGCTGCCCGAAGGTGTGCGCCAACTCAAGCTCACTTACGACTTTCGCCTACTAAAGTAATCGGCGCGGCCGACGTGGGGAATCTAGCAGTGCGTGGCAATTTGTGTTTAATTTGCTGCCATCGAATGGCTCACTCAATGAATCGAAAAATCTCACCGCTGATATTCCTACTTGGCGCGCTGGTTTATTTAATTGCGGCCGCCACGGCGCTGGCGCAGGACTCGCCTTTTGAGCACAAAAAAATCGTTCCCTTCGTGCCCTCGCCGCCGCAAGTGGTCGAGAAAATGCTCGACATGGGTGGAATTAAATCCGGCGACCTGGTGTACGACCTCGGCTCGGGTGACGGCCGCATCGTCATCGCCGCCGCGCAAAGAGGCGCTCAAGCCATCGGGTTTGAAATCGACGGCGATCTGATCAAAGACTCCCGGGCGAATATTCAAAAAGCCGGGGTTCAAGCGCGCGCTGAAATTCGCAACCAGGATCTACTCACCGTGGACTTCTCGGCCGCCACCGTGGTGACGATGTATTTGTTCCCGGAGGTCAATCTGCAACTCAGGCCCAAGCTGCTCGCCCAACTCAAACCCGGCGCACGAGTCGTTTCCCATGCTTTCGACATGGGCGATTGGCCGCCCGACAAGCACGAACAAGTTCTCGGCCGTAACATTTATGTTTGGACCATCCGGGCGAAGTAATCTTGCCACGTGACGAATTCTATTATCTATGATGAAAAAATTTCTTCTCCCGCTCTGCGCCGGTTTACTGCTGGCGTTGCCGGCGCTCGCTTGGTTAGTCAACAGCGATGCGAGCCCGCGCCAAGAACCGGTACAAGCGCTGAGCCAATATCTGCGATTTCTCTACGCCCGGGATTTTCGCCAAGCCTACCGTTTCATTTCCGCCGACGACCAAGGATTAAAAAATGTCAACGACTATGTCCGCGAACGGGGATCGTTCAGCGGCTTCACGTTGGCGCTGGCGGCCAGGCTCGCCGGTTTGATCGAAGTCAATCAGCTCGCCAGCGTCGCCGAGGGACCGCGCCAGCGCGTCACCGTCGCCATGAAACTGCCGGACGCCAACAGCATCGCGCCGCTATTGCACGACTGGGATGACAAAAAATTGAATGCTCTATCCGCGCCGGCACGCAGAAACCTGCTGTCGACCATCGATAAAATGATCGGCGCCGGCAAACTACCGATGATCGAAGGCGAAGAAAAATTCGTCCTGAGCAAAGAAGGCTCCAAGTGGAAAGTCTTTCTCGACTGGGCCGCCGGCGTCCAAGTACAGTTCAGCGCCACCGTGCCGGGCAACGCAATCAGCGCCACGGCGCTCAGCAAAAGCACAGTAGCGCGCTCCGGCGATCTATTTACCGTCGGTTTCAAAGTGGTCAACCGGTCAGCCAAGGAGATCGTCACACGCATCGCGCACCGGGTCGAGCCGCAAGAGTTCGCGCAATATTTGGATCTCGTCGAGTGCGCGCTTTTGCTGCCGGTGCGGATTCAGCCCGGCGAGGAGCAGATTTATCGCAGTACCTACTCGGTCCGCGGCGATTTACCCGATGGCACTAAACTGCTCAACGTCACCTATGAATTCAAGATCGAAAATTAACTTCTGGCTCATAGCTTGTTTTGGCATCGGTCTGATCACCTCCTACGCCCAGGCGCATATCCCGATTCCGCCGAAACAACCGAGTGAAATCGGCCGCCGTCTGGTCAAGAGCGTCGTCGCCGATTTCAAATTGATCGATCAGAATGGCAATCCGTTTCAGATGGCAACGAGCCGCGGCAAGGTCGTTTTAGTCAATTTCATCTTCACCACCTGCCCCGATGTTTGTCCGCTGCTGAGCGCCAAAGTCGCCGCCATCCAACGCGCTTTGGATGAGAAGAAAATTAAGAACTATTGGCTGCTCAGCATCACCACCGATCCGGAACGCGACAGCGCAGCCGTCATGAAAGATTACGCCGGACGCTTCAAAGCCGATCTGAACCACTGGTCGTTCCTAACCGGCGCGCGCGCAGATTTGGTAAAGGTTTGGAAAGCGTTCGGCGTCAACGTTACCAAACCCGATTCCGGACAAGTTTTTCACACTGCGCTGACCACGCTCATCGACCGTCAAGGGCTGCGCCGAGTCGACTACTACGGCGACAAATGGCTCGAGCCCGAAGTGCTCAAGGATTTTCAGTGGCTCAGCGCGCAAAAGTAATCAGCGGTGCGCTGACCTTTGCCATCGGCGTTTTGCTTTTCATTGCGAGCAGCTTGGCCGCACAGAACAAGTCCGGCGTATTGGAAATCCACATCAAAGATCACCGCGACGCCATCGGCGACTTCGCTAAACTAAACATCGTCATCGATAAATTTTCACTCAGTCCAAAAGCCGGGCTCAAGTTCTGGCAAACCGGCTGGCGCGACCTCCCGGCCAATCCCGACACCGTCGATCTGACCCAATACATCGGAATAAACCGCGCGCGAGTCTATCGCGGCCCCATCGAAGCCGGCAGCTTCGAAGGCTTTCACCTCAAGATCAAACGGATAGATGGGATTCTCAATAAAGATCAGCGCCGCGCCGCGATCAAAAACCGGATCGGCACCGTAAAACTACCCTTTGAAGTCCGCCCCGACGGCGAAACCCTACTGATCATCGATCTGACGGTAGGCGATTTCACCGACCACCCGCCGCGCGGTTACGAGCTCAGCTTGCAAGGCTATGAAGTTTTTACCAATGGAAAACTAACGGCAAGAATCCCGCCGGGTTAAAGCGCAGCGGACCGAATGGAAGCCGCGCTAATTCTTCACTACACGAATAATCATGTTGGTATTGTAGTAGTCGTAGTTAAAAATCAAATTCCACTCACTCGGGCAATTGACGCAATCATCCCCCCGGGAAGTAAACCAGCGAAACACTTCATGATACGAAACCGACGTACAAGCATCGCTGTCAGCCACCCAGTAGTCCTCATAGTTCGCGTCTAACTTGATAAAGTGCAGGCGCGAGGGCCCGGCACCGATGCGAGAACCCAATGAGCGCAATAACCGCACTTGGCGCGCTTGGAGATTTTGAAATATGAGCGAATCCGCAAACGGGATCGTCGCTTTCTTGAGCCGACCGAACAAATCAAAATCGCCGTACGGCCGCACGCGATGTCCTTGCGCCGCGTAACGGTCCACGTCATTGGCGACATTGAGCAAAATATATCCGCCGGGCTTGACCACGCGGCGCATCTCCAACAACGCTTTTTCCGGATTCGGAATATGCTCCAACACCCAAATCGACCAAAGGCCGTCAAATGAATTATCGGGGAACGGCATCTGGGTCGCCGACGCTTCGACAAATGGCTTATGAAAAAATTGCCGCGTGGTCGGGGAAATGTCCAAGGCTGTGTAATCTTCGACGATGTCCTGCAACATGCCGCTGCCAGCACCAACCTCAAGTACTTTTCTATCGCTCAAACCCTGCTGTTTGACAAAGTCGGCAACGGTTTGCGGGATCTTAGCTTTCACTGCGGCGTTTCGCGCGAAGTCGATGTAAAATTTATCCTTTGCCGATATCGGTACCGCAACGGTCGGAGACGTAGCCGCTTTGTTGTCCTTGGATGCGCTCGAATACGCCTGTTCATAGAAACGACGATTGGCCGCTTGAAACGATTCATCGCCCTGCGGGTCGACACTCCAAGGGTATCTGATCGCTGTGACAATCGTCGTCGCTAACAACAAGCTGGCATATCCGACCATCAAGACTCGTCTGATAGAAATCATGGAATTTTAAGTGCAGGTCACGCTCGTCCGTAGAATCTTCCTGCGCCACTCACGTTTGAGGATTTTACCAGACTTAGATATCTGAAGACATATAAATTCGCGTGGGGTCACCCACTGAATAGATTCGCTCTAAAACGCTACGAACTGGCGGCGAAATCCCGCGAAATCAAAACCGACCGCCCTCGTCCAATTTTGTTCTCCAATCTACGTCGAAGCGATGGCCAGCGCCGGCCAGCTAAAAAAACTCATCTGACAAATCGTTCGCGTTGGTTCGCTGGCACTCCAAAATCTACCCCAAAGCACTGCATTGCATTAGACCTGATTATTGACTGCGGGACTGGCATGCATCCTGCGTTTAATGTTTGCCGAAGGCTTTGTGGCTGCTAAACTTAGAATGAAAAAATGGATCGCAAAAAAAAGGGGTACACTGTGAATCTCATCAAACGTTTGCTAGTTGAAGAGGACGGCCAAGGCTTAGTCGAGTACACCTTGATCGTCGTGTTGGTCGCCTTAGTGTTTTGGGTGGCGATCAAAGAGACCAATATCGGTAGCCAACTCGGCAGCGGCTGGAGCAAAGTCACCAGTTGCGTGACCACTCCTTCAGCTTGCGATTCTAGTTCCTAAATCCGGCTGTGAATTGAAACGTACGGCCCGGCGCACATCGCTCGCGTTCGGCCGTACGTTGATTTTTTCTAACGTCAGCATGCGCTCTCGCTCGTTTCATCCGTGAAACGACGGCCATCTCTACACAAACGATAGAATAACCGATAGAATCCGAGTCGTTAACTTTCGATGAACGGCTCAAAAAATCAATTTATAATTCTCGGCGGCGTAGTCATCTGTTTGGCTATCGGCTTGGGCACGGCGCTGTGGCTGAGACTCGGGCCCTACCCGCAGCTCGCCGGCATGAAAAACAGCAGCGCCAGCGATGACGGGTTGAAACAGTACGGCGCGGTGCCGGATTTCCATTTAACCGAACGCAACGGCGACGCCGTCACGCTCGCTCACCTGCGCGGGCGAATTTGGATCGCTGATTTTATTTACACCAGCTGCACCGACACCTGTCCGCTCCAAACCGCGATGATGGCGCGGCTCCAAGAAGAATACGCCGGCAAGCCCAACTTCCAGTTGGTCTCAGTCACCGTCGAACCCGAGCGCGATACACCCCAAGCGCTGTCGGCGTACGCGGCGAAGCATAACGCCGATGCCAAGCGCTGGTTCTTTTTGACCGGCCAGCGCGATCGTATTATCAGCTTGATTCATGACGGCTTTCATCTGAGCGTTGCACCGCTGCCCGGCAGCGGCGAAGAGAGCGGCATGATCGCCCACAGCCCGCGCTTCGTGTTGATCGATGGCAATGGGCAAATTCGCGGCTACTACGACAGCCGCGAACTGACAGCTTTCGTCCGGCTCAAAAACGATGTGGACACCCTTTTGAAAGGATAAGCGATGGCGAGCGACAATAAAAATCCCAAAGGGAAACAACCGGCGGCTAAAATGTTTCTGCGCGACGGCCCCAATTGGCCACTATTTGTTCTTGCCGTCCTCGGTGTCGCGTTGTCCGGGTATCTTACCTTCACCGCCTGGCAAGGACGACTGGTCGCCTTCTGCAGCGCCGGTGCCGGCTGCGATTTGGTGCTCAACAGCCGTTGGTCGACGCTGTTCGGCATGCCAACTTCGTTCTGGGGATTGCTTACCTACGCGCTGCTCGCCGCCGTGGCTTGGAACCGTTACGCCGACAGCCAATGGCGATGGGCCTGGTTCATATCGCTGTTCGGCGTACTCTTCAGCGTCTACTTAACTTCAATTTCGTTTCTCGAACTCAAAGCCGCCTGCCCTTATTGTCTGACCTCGCTCGGATTGATGACGGCGATTTTTCTCCTGACGAATTTTCAACGGCCGGAGAATTTGCCCAAGTTTGCTTGGGGACCATGGCTCGGCAAAACCGTCAGCGTCGCCGCCGCGGTGATCGTCGCGTTGCATTTATATTTTGCCGGCTATTGGGGCTCAGCCCCCGGCCCGGAAGATCCTTGGGTCAGAGGGCTGGCCGATCATTTGACTAAGGCCGGGGCTAAATTCTACAGCGCCTCTTGGTGTCCGCACTGCCAAGAACAGAAGAAAAAATTTGGCGCCTCGGTCAAACGCATTCCATATATCGAATGCAGCCCCGGCGGGCCCCAAGCGCCCCAAGCGAAAGAGTGCAAAGACAAGAACATCGAGAGTTATCCGACCTGGATCATCGACGGCCAGCGGCGCACCGGAATTCTGGAACTGGACACCCTGGCGCAGATTACCAAATTCGACTACCAGGAAGGCAAACCCTAATGCGATTAACTGCAACCAAACTTTTTCTCGCCGCCAATATTTTCTGCGCTAGTTATTTAATCGCCCCACCTGCGGTCCAGGCCGATCCGTCGAAGTATCCTGAATTTGCCCAGCAAAATTTGCCACCCGACATCGTTCCCGCGTTTGTCAACGTCGACGAACTGATCGAAGTCGTAAAGGCTGGCGCCAAACCACTAATCATCGACGTGCGTACCTTGGCCGAATTCAATGAAGCGCATATCCTCGGCTCGGTATCGGCTCCCTTGGCGGAGTTCAAAGAGTTCATCAAAACCATCCCGCGCGACCGGCCGATAGTGCTCTATTGAGCTTGCCCCCACCACCTGGCCAGTCTGGCCTATGGCATTCTCTACGAAAACGGTTACCGCAATATGAAAGTGCTCAACGAAGGCATCATCGGTTGGTATGAAAAGCGCTATCCGATGGAAGGCTCGATGTT
This sequence comes from Deltaproteobacteria bacterium, assembly GCA_009692615.1. NCBI lineage: Bacteria > Pseudomonadati > Myxococcota > Myxococcia > Deltaproteobacteria bacterium. The sequence goes on from SHYW01000009.1 coordinate 16,254, forward strand.
CAAGTAGCCGGACCCAATGATCGGCACCGACGCTGTCATTTTACTAAGCGGCGGCATCGACTCCGCCACCGCCGCGGCGATCGCCAAACAGCAGGGCTTCCAACTGCACGCCCTGAGCTTTGACTACGGTCAACGCCACGCCAGAGAACTCGAATCGGCGGCGCAAGTAGCGAAATTCTTGGCTGTTAAATCGCATCGAGTCATTCGCTTCGATTTGCGCGCCATCGGCGGTTCGGCGCTCACCGATCAGATCGAAGTTCCCAAAGAAAGAAGCGAAGCGGCCATCGGCCAAGGCATTCCGATCACCTACGTGCCGGCGCGCAACACGATATTTTTATCCTTCGCCCTCGCTCTCGCGGAGCGGCTCGAATGCGCCGACATTTTCTTTGGCGCCAACCAACTCGACTACAGCGGCTATCCCGACTGCCGGGAAGAATATATTCAAGCATTCGAGGCCATGGCCAACCTGGCGACCCAGGCCGGCGTCGAAGGTAAAAGTCGGATGAAAATTCATGCGCCGCTCCTGCATATGACCAAAGCGGAGATCGTCAAACAGGGCATGGCGCTCAATCTCGACTACAGCCTGACCTGGAGTTGCTACGATCCGCAAAGCGATGGCCGCGCCTGCGGCGGTTGCGACAGCTGCCTGCTCCGGCTCAAGGGTTTTAAAGATGCCGGCGCGCTCGACCCGATCGCTTACGCGCGCTAAAATCACTATCAAGCATGCTACCTCAACCGTTTACGCCGGCATTTCTGTCCCAGTTGGAAGCGCTCAGGCTCCGTACGCGCAAGGAATTTCTCGGCAGCCATCCGGGCAGCTACTCGTCGCCGCGCCGGGGCACGAGTTTAGAATTCGCCGACTATCGCCGTTACACGCCGGGCGATGATTTGCGTTATCTCGACTGGGGCATTTACGCGCGCACCGACCGGCTTTACGTCAAACTGTTCCGTGAAGAAGTCGACCTATTCGCCTATGTTTTCGTCGACGCCAGCGCGTCCATGGGGTTTCCCGCCCGCGAAGAAAAATTCGCGCCGGCGAGCCATGTCGCTCTGGCGCTTTCCTATGTGATTCTGGCCAACCACGATCACGTCAAGCTCCACCTGTTGCAGGAAAAAGGCGCTGCCTCACCATTTTATCGGCGCCGGAGGCGCATGACCGACTGTTATAATTTTCTCGCCGCGGCAACGCCCAACGGCGCCGTCGACCTCGCCGCTTCGCTAAACGGCCACTTGCAGCGGCTGCGCCGGCCGGGCAAAGCAATTTTGATTTCCGATTTCTTGATGCCCAGCGCGGCCTATCAGCAAGGGCTAAATTTATTGCGCGCCTTCAATCTCGACATCGCCGCGATTCAAGTGCTAACGCGCCAGGAAGTCGACCCGCAATTCCCCCACGGCAGTCTCTCCCTGGTCGATAGCGAGAGCGAAAAAGAAATAAAATATCAGTGGAACGACAAGGCGCGGCGCGAATATCAGAGCCGGCTAGCCCATCATAACTTGGAACTCAAAAGTTTTTGCCACCAGAGCGGCATTCATTATTCGCTCTATGTGAACGACCGGGATTTGAGCGACTTTGTTTTCGCCACTCTGCCGGCCATCGGCCTATTCAAATAAACCCATGGAGTTTTTGAATCCCACCGCGCTGTTCGGCCTGTTGGCGCTTCCGCTGCTGCTCTTGCCCTACTTGATCCGGCGCAAACCGCGCCGGGTGATGTTTTCCAGCTTGCTCTTACTGATGGAAAGCGGCGAAATCGCCAGCAGCCGAGCTTGGGGCAGAATCAATTTGCCGTGGATTTTTTTCTTGCAGTTGCTGTTGTTGGCCTTACTGATTTTCGCCCTGAGCGAGCCGGTCTTTTCCATCCATCCGACCAACGTGGCGATTCTCCTCGATAACTCAGCAACCATGCAGACAATGGAAGCCGGCCAAACCCGATTGAATTTGGCCAAAGCGAAGGCAATATCGATCATCGACGCGATCGGCGTCGCCGGCAAAATCGATCTCTATCTAACCACGCCGCGCATAGCCAAGCTCAACGGCGCACCGTTAAGCGCCACGCAAGCGCTCAGCGCCATCGGTGCAATTGAAGCCTACGATCTCGGCGATCCGCCGACAGACTACAATCAAACCCTCGAACAGCTCGCCCGCGAGCATAAATACCAGCGCGTTTATTTAATCACCGATCATCCAGCGCGCGGCCAAAGCGCCACGGCGCGAATTATCAGCGTCGGCCAGCCCCAAGCAAATTTCGCCGTCACCGCTTTCGACGTGCATCGTTCTTCGCTCATCAACGGCCGGCTCGAAGCGAGCGTGGAAGTCGCTAATTTCTCCAACCGCGACGAGAAAATTAGAATTGTCGTTAAAGGCGGCGACCGCGCCCTGACCCACCGCGAACTCACCGTCGCCTCGGGCAAGACCCTGGCGACGACTTTCGACGGCATTGCCGAGCAACCGTTTTATCAAGCCGAGATCGAAAACCGCGACGCGCTCATGCTCGACAACCGCCGCTTCGCGGTATTACCGGCGGGACGGAACTTGCGCATTTTGGCTATCAGCCCGCGGGCCAAAGAGATCGCCAGCCTAAAATCGATTCCCGGCGTCGACATCGATGTCATCGCGCCGAGCGCCTATGGCGAGACCGACAGCAGCGCCTATGGTTTGGAGATTTTTCATTTCGCCACGCCGGCGGCGCTGCCGCGCAATCCAACTCTGTTCATTTTACCGCCGCAAAATAACTCGCTGGTCGATCTCGGCGCGCCGGTGGCGAACGTCAACGTCTCCAACTGGCGCGAACCGCACACGCTGACGCGCTACGTCAACTTCAGTTTGTTTCGCCCGGCCTACGCGCGCCCGCTCAAACCGGAAAGCGCCGGCGACGTGGTGATCGAAAGTCCCAACGGCGCGCTGGCTTTCACCAACGAACGCAACGGCGTGCGCTATCTCACCCTAGGCTTCGATCCGCTGCCGTACTTAGGACGCGAAAATTTGCCCATGTCGATCTTCACGCTCAATCTTCTCGACTGGTTTTTTGACGCCGGCATGAAAAGCCGTGCCACCGGCGAGCCCCTGGCCCTCGGCAAGATCGTCCCTGGCGATCTGCTGATCAGCCCCAAGGGTGAATCGATTGCGCTGACGCCGGGCTATGATTATTTCGCCGCCACCTTCTATCAGGGCCTCTATGAGCGCCGGCGTGGCGGCGAGAAAGAGTTGTCAGCGCGCAATTTCCAAGATCAGAGCGAATCCGACCTGCGCGCTCCGGCGCCTATCGATCTGAACGCTAACAGCGTCGTCACTGGCAGCACTTCGGTGCTATTTTCTTTCTGGCCCTATCTACTGATCGCGGTCATCCTATTGTTGTTGATCGAATGGTTCGTCACGCCGCGGATGAGCCAACTCAATTTCCGCCGCGGGACCAATGTGAGCTTGGGATCATGACCACACTTTTGGCTGATATCGAATTTGCCAAGAGCTACTTTCTCTGGCTGCTGTTGGGGTTGCCGCTACTCTGGCTCCGTTTTGGCGACCGGCGTCTTGCGATTGTAATTGCCCGGACGTTGATCGTCGCCCTGCTGATCCTCGCCCTGGCGGATCCCCAGAGAGTCAGCGAGCAGGCACGGAGCGAAGAGAGAATCTTCGCCTATGACGTCTCGCAGAGTATTCCCGCCGCCATGCGTCAGTGGATGGCCCGGGCGACCAAGGAACTGGCCCCCAGTCGGCGCGATCGCCAGTTCGTTTTCGGCGCGACTGTCAAAAAGTCCGATGGCTTCGCCCAAGGCGATGTCGACGGACAAAAGACCAATATCGAGAGTCTCCTAGCCAAACTATTGGAATTGCCGAGCGCACCGCGCAGCTTGTTTTTATTCACCGACGGCTGGGAAACCCAGGGCAGCGTCGAACGCTTACTACCCGCGGCGGCGGCCGCGGGGATTAAAATCTATCCAATGCTGCCGGCGGAGCGGCCAGCCATCGCCAACGTCGCGGTGACGAAAATACTCGCGCCCACCCAGGGCAACAGCGGCGAGAGTTTGAATCTCAAAGTCGTCCTCGACAACCAGAACGACTTTCCGGTTGACGGCAGCTTGGCGATCTCTCGTAATGGCCAAGTGTTCAAAACCGACAACGTGAAATTGCCGCCAGGCAGCCATTCGTTCACCTATCAAACCACGCCCACCGAAGGCGTGCTAACTTCTTTCCAAGCGACCTTCAGCGCTCGCGATAAAGCGGCCGACATCAACCCGGCCGATAACCACGCCATCGCTTGGGTAACGATTCGCTCCAAGGCGAAAGTATTATTGATCAACGGCCGTAACGGCGCCGGCCGCTATTTGGAAGAAATCATCAAACGGCAAGGTTTTGATTTGACCGTGCGGAGCCCAGAAAGCGCGCCGCCACCGGCGGGCCATAAGATCGTCATCTTTAACAACGCCGAACGGGACAAGTTCCCCGCTGGCTATTTGGCGACGCTGGAACGCCATGTCGCCGAAGGTAATCACTTCATCATGCTCGGCGCCGACAACAGTTTCGCCCCTGCCAGTTATCGCCAGACGGCGATTGAAAAACTGCTGCCGGTGGAACCCAAGGAACCGCCCAAGCGCGAAGAAAAAAACCGCGCCGTAGTCTTAGTGATCGACAAATCCGGCAGCATGCGCGACGACAACCGGATTCTTTACGCTAAAGAAGCCGCCAAGGCGGTGGCGCGGCAATTGAAAGATATCGACCTGCTCGGCGTGGTCGGTTTCGACGATAGCCCCTTTGTCGTGGTCTATCTGGAAACCATGGCACGCTTGCGGGGCGTGGTCGACAACCAGATCGACCGGCTCAAACCGGGTGGCCAGACTTACTTTCTTCCGGCACTCAACGAAGCCCGACGCCAACTCGAGCGGGTTAACGCCTCGCGCAAACATATCATCCTGCTGAGCGACGGCGTCACCAGAGGTAGCGACGGTACCTTAATCGATCTGGTAACGTTAATGCGCAACGAACTCAAGATCACGGTTTCCGCCATCGCCATCAGCGCCGAGGCCGATGTCAGAATCATGAAACGGATAGCCCAATACGGCGGCGGCTTGTTCCATCACACCATCGATCCATCCTCCTTACCGCAAATCGTCCTGGAACAGCTTCAGGACAAACCCAAAGAGGAGCCCCAGGACGACGGCCCGATGGTGCCGATCGTCGAGCGGGGCTCCGAACTGCTTAACGGCTTGGCGAACAGAAACTTTCCAGCGGTATTGGGCTATATGGATACGGAATTGAAACGGGGAGCGATCATGGACTTGTCGCTCCAGCGACCCGACCGGCGCGCGCCGCTGCTGGCTTCGTGGAGCTACGGTAAAGGGAAGTCCGTCGCTCTGACCACCGATCTGGAAGGGCGCTGGAGCAGAAACTGGATTCAGTGGGCCGGCTTGCAAGGCTTTTGGGCGCGCCTGTTCGACTGGTTGAGTCCCAGCGAAGAGAATCTCGTGCCGAGCCACGAAGCGCGCGTAAGCTTTACCGAAAACCTCTCGGTAATCGATCTGTCGATCTACGATGACAGCGGCGCCAACAGCCAATATCGTTTCACCGCCACCGGCAAGGGCGGCAAGTCGGAGGGCGTACTCACCAAGCTAGCGCCGGGCCATTACCAAGCGACCCTGCCATTGACCGCCCTTGGCGACTATCGCATCGACCTAACCGAAGATCGCGCCGGCCGGCGCGTCGCCTTTCCGCCGGTGGGCTACACCCTTTCCTACGATCAGACCAGCGAGCTGCCAAGGCCCGAGTTTAACACCCAGCTGTTGTCCCGCATGGCCCAGGCAACAGGTGGTGAGATCAACCCTAAGTCCCTGGATAAGATAACTAAAACCACGCTGTCGAAAAGCTACCGCGAGACCCGCCAGGAACTCATTATGCTGGTCTTTTGTCTGTTTTTATTTGAGGTCGCGATAAGAAAGTTCGCCTTTGCCGAGCCTGATTGACGAGCCCAAACCACTTCCGATCCAGCCCAACCGCTAACCGAAAAGTCTCGATTTTCTGGTTGACAGAGGCACCCAAACGGGCTAACTTTTGTAATCTTTGTTTACTATGCGTGCCGCGTTGACATTAACACGACCGACGGGGAGTCCTTGCCGTTGGTTAGTGGCGGGACTAAAGATCCTGCGAGTTGCCGAACCCTTTGGGATGGTTGCCTGTTTGTTGGCAATGCTCACGCTGGCTCCCATGGAGGCCGCGGCTGCCAAACAGAAGACCCCACGCAAGGAACCGGCTAAAGGCAAAACGGTTAATTCGGTTACAATCCCGATTCAACGACTAGCCAACAATCAGGCGCGCACCGCCCTGCGCCGACAACCGTCACCGCCAACCAGCGATAGTACTGAAAATCGTCAGCAGGCCATTTACCGGATACGCAGCGGCGAGACCCTTTCAGATATTCTCACCCGTTATGATGTGCCTCAGGCAGATAGACTGCTGTGGTCACGGACGATGAAGCGAAATTTTGGCAGTGAGACATTGCCCGCGGGGCGAGAGTTGGCGCTGTACTTCGCCAAGGCGAAGTTTTCTAGCCGGGGACAATATTCCGGCCAGTTGAAAGCGTTGGAAGTCGACCAAAGCGACGCCTACACATTGACCATGGAACGGGGCATCCGCGGTATTCTCGTACAAAAACGCGAGAAACCCTACGACGTCGAGATCAAAACCGTCAGCGGTTCAGTCGCCTCATCTTTTTTTGAAGATGGCCGCAAAGCCGGTTTGCATCCCGCTCTGCTTTCCCAGCTAGCCGATATCTTCACTTGGGACATCGATCTCGAAAAAGAGATCCGCGCCGGCGACACCTTTAAGATTCTCTACGAGCAACGCAGCCGCAAGGGCCAAGAAGGCAAGCCTTCGCTGCGCATTTTGGCCGCCGAGCTGTTGAACGCTGGGCAAAAGTTCACGGCGATCTACTTCGAGAAGCAAAAAGGCCATGGCAACTATTTCAATAGTGAAGGCCGCAGCCTGGCCCGCTCGTTCCTGCGCTTCCCTCTAGAATTTACCAGCATCACGTCGCTGTTTACCGAATCGCGCTTCCACCCGATCCTTAAAATCAATGCGCCACATACCGGCGTAGATTTCGCCGCCCAGCGGGGCACGCCGGTGCGTGCGGTGGGCGACGGCATCATCGCCGAAGCTGGTTGGAACGGTGGCTACGGCAAAGCCATCGACCTCAAGCACGACACCACGTATATGAGCCGGTATGCCCATCTCGATAGTTTCGCCGAGGGTATTCAAAATGGCGTGGCGGTCACCAAGGGCCAGGTTATCGGCTACGTCGGTTCCACCGGCCGCTCCACCGGTCCCCACCTCCATTTCGAGTTTTATAAAGACCAGCAGTATATCAACCCACTGAGCGTCGATGTTCCGGCGGATGAATTCATCGAGCCGGCGCTCCAGCGTGTCTTTGAGAACCAGAAGCGCACGTTTCTGGTCGAGCTTAGTTCCACGCCTCAATCCTAGTCATTCAGTTCGTCCCGGGGCTAATTGATCTGCGTTCGCGGCTTTGGCCGTGGCGCGTTTTGCGTGCTATGATTTTTTAGTACGCGACCAGGATTGGAAATAGCGTGATTGAAAAAGCCGTCATCTTAAGCACCGGCGACGAACTGACCACCGGCAAAGTCGTCGACACTAACTCCGCCCACATCGCCGACCGCCTGTTCGCACTGGGGATCAAAGTCGCCGCGGTGCTCAAAGTCGGCGACGACCCGGAAAAACTGCTCTGGGCGTTTCACCAAGCGCGCGAACTCGGCGACATCGTCATCGGCACCGGCGGACTCGGCCCCACCGCTGACGATCTGACCACGGAAATGGTCGCGCGCTTTTTAGGCGTGAAAACAATCGAAGACCCCGAGGTCGCCAAAAATCTCAAAGCCCGCTTCGAGCGGCGCGGCGTGGCCTGGACGGCGAACAATCTCAAGCAAGCGCTTTTCCCAGCCGGCGCGACGATCATTCCCAACCCAGTCGGCACCGCGCCGGGTTTCAACGTCGACATCGGCCAAGGTAAAAAACTGCTCTGGCTTTCCGGCGTGCCGCACGAGATGACCGCGATGCTCAACGCGACGGTCCTACCCTGGATCGCGGCGCAACAAGGCAGCCAGTCGACGATCCACCAAACCGTCTTTAAAATTCACGGCATCAGCGAATCGAAGCTCGACGATCTCGTCAAGCCAGTGGAGCTTGGCGACTCGGCAAAGCTGTCATTTCGCGCGCACTTTCCCGAGCTGACATTACGTCTAACGGTCAGCGGCGCGGCGCAAGAGAAAAATTTCGAATCGCTACGTGAGCAGCTGCGCAGGATTCTCGGCGCCTACGTTTACGCCGAAAGCGATGCGACGATGGAAGAGATCGTCGGCCGCTTGTTGGTCGAGAAGCACCAGAGCTTAGCGTTGGCGGAGTCGTGCACTGGCGGGCTGATAGCGCACCGCATCACCCGGGTTGCCGGCAGCTCAGCCTACTTTCTTGGCGGCGCGGTGACTTACTCGAACGAAGAAAAAATCCGCGCCCTAGGCGTCCAGCCCGCAACCTTGGAGAAATTCGGCGCGGTCAGCCGCGATACCGCGCTGGAAATGTCTCAGGGCATTAGAGAACGCACCGGCGCGAGCATCGCCCTCAGCGTCACTGGCATCGCCGGACCGAGCGGCGGCACGGCGGAGAAGCCGGTAGGCACGGTTTGGGTCAGTATCTCGAGCGCGAAATTTCATGAAGCGAAGTTGCTCAACCTCTTGGTCCTCACCGATCGCGAGCGGATCGTCCAGGGCACAGCCCAAGCCGCGCTCAATTGGCTCAGACTAACGCTTTTGGAACTGTAGAAGTCCGTGATGCGCGCCTTCATCGCCGTCGATATCACTCCCGCCACCATCGATAAAATCTCCACCGCCCTCGAACCGCTAAAGTCTCGGCTCAATGGCCTGCGCTGGGTAACGCCAAGCAACATTCATCTCACGCTAAAATTCCTCGGCAACGTCGATGAGAAAAAAATTAGTGCCATCGGCGAAGCCCTCGCCGACACGCTCCACCCCTTTCAGCGCTTTACCATAAATGCTAAAGGATTAGGGGTCTTTCCGAGCATAAAAAAGCCACGCGTACTATGGGTCGGATTAGACGGGAACGAACTAACAACATTGGCGGCGGCAGTGGACTCCGCGTTAGCGCCCCTCGGGTTTTCCCGAGACGAAAAAATTTTCACGCCGCACTTGACGGTGGGACGCTGGCGCCAAACGGAGCGTTTCGATGCCGAGTTCGAACAGGAACTGAGAAATTGGCGCCACTATGAATTCGGCGCAACTTTAGTGAACGAAGTAATTTTATTTGAGAGTGTGCTCCAACCGGCTGGTGCGATTTATCACCGGCTAAAAGTTGTCACGCTCAAAACCGACCGGGTGTCGTGAAGGAGACAGCAATGGACGCTAATCGAGAGAAAGCCATCGATCTCGCCGTCAGCCAGATCGAAAAGCAATTCGGCAAGGGCGCGATCATGAAGCTTGGCGAGGGCGGCATCGTCAAGGACGTGCAGGTGATCTCGACCGGATCGCTGGGACTCGATATCGCGCTGGGCATCGGCGGCGTGCCGCGCGGCCGAGTGATGGAAATCTATGGACCGGAATCTTCTGGCAAAACAACTTTGGCGCTACAGATCGTCGCCGAAGCCCAGAAGCTCGGCGGCATGGCCGCCTATATTGACGCTGAGCATGCGCTCGACTTGTCCTACGCGCAGAAACTCGGCGTCAAAACCGACGATCTGCTAGTCTCCCAGCCGGACCACGGCGAACAGGCGCTGGAAATTACCGAGACGCTGGTGCGCAGCGGTGCCATCGATGTCGTGGTCATCGACTCGGTGGCGGCGCTGGTGCCGAAGGCGGAAATCGAAGGCGAGATGGGCGATTCGCACATGGGCCTGCAAGCTCGTCTTATGTCGCAGGCGCTGCGTAAGCTCACAGCGACAATTGCCCGCTCTCATACCGTGGTCATTTTCATCAATCAGATCCGCATGAAGATTGGTGTCATGTTCGGCAATCCGGAAACCACCACCGGCGGCAACGCGCTAAAATTCTACGCTTCGGTGCGCATGGACATCCGCCGCATCGGCGCGCTCAAAGATGGTGACAACATCGTCGGCGGGCGCACCCGGGTTAAAGTCGTCAAGAATAAAATGGCGCCGCCGTTTAAGGAAGCCGAGTTCGATATTCTCTACGGCACCGGCATCTCGCGCGACGGTGAGATCGTCGATATCGGCAGTGAGATCGGCGTGGTCGAAAAGAGCGGCGCCTGGTATTCTTTCCACGGCGAACGCATCGGCCAAGGCCGCGAAGCCGCCAAACAGTTTTTAAAAGATCATCCGGAAACCGGCCAGACCATCATGAACTTGGTCATGGATAAAATGGGTTTGAAACATCACGACGGCGAAGCGCCGGCGGAAATGGTCGCGGTGGAGAAAAAAGGCAAAGGCCGGTAAGCGAGGCTCGGTCCCACGCTGAAGCAAAGAACCGGCGCTCGGCCGATCGAATCAGCCGACGACGCCTTCGCCCGGGCGCTGCGCTATCTCGGTTATCGCGCGCGCAGTGTCGCCGAAGTCGAGCGCTACTTGCGCCAGCGCGGTGCCGCCGATGCGGTGATCGACGCGACCATCGCCAAGCTCAGCGGCTTCAATTTTATCGACGACGAAACCTTTGCCCGCAACTGGGCGCTCTCGCGGGCGCAGAGCCAAGGCTACGGCCCGCGGCGCATCGAACAGGAACTGAAAATCAAAGGCGTCGTCGATTCGATTATCCGCACGGTGATAAGAGAGTTGTTCGATCGCCAAGACGAAGAAAAACGAGCGAGAGTTATTTTAAAAAAAAGATTCGGCAGCAAAGATCTCAAAGAACCGCACACGCTGCGCCGGGCGCTCGCCTTTCTCCAACGCCGCGGCTACAGCAGTAAAGTGATCTTTACGCTTCTGCGCTGCCCCATGGACGACAACTGTTGAGCTTATGGTCACGAGTAACGACATTCGCAAATCCTTTTTAGACTACTTCGTCAAACAAGGTCACACCGTAGTAAAAAGCTCATCGCTGGTGCCCGACAAGGACCCGACGCTGCTGTTTACCAACGCCGGCATGGTGCAGTTCAAAAACGTCTTCCTGGGCCAGGAACGTTTGCCTTACGTGCGCGCCGCCAGCTCGCAAAAATGTCTGCGCATCAGCGGCAAGCACAACGACCTCGAAGCGGTGGGGCGCGATACTTATCATCACACGCTTTTTGAAATGCTTGGCAACTGGTCCTTCGGCGATTATTATAAAGCCGAAGCCATCGAATGGGCCTGGGAACTGTTGACCAAGGAATGGGGCCTGCCCAAAGACAAACTCTACGCCACGGTTTACAAAAATGACGATGACGCCGAGCAGCTCTGGTTCAAGATCAGCGGTCTGCCGCGGGAGCGGGTGAGCCGCTTCGGCGAAAAAGAAAATTTCTGGGAGATGGGCGAAACCGGCCCTTGCGGCCCTTGCAGCGAAATCCATCTCGACCGCGGCCCGGCGGCTTGCGACCGGCCCGGCGTGGCGGGTCATGAATGCCGCGTCAACGGCGATTGCGCCCGCTACATCGAGCTGTGGAATTTAGTATTTATTCAATTCAACCGTGCTGACGATCGCAGCTTGTCCGACCTGCCGTCGAAACATGTCGACACTGGCATGGGCTTGGAGCGCATCACCGCGGTAATGCAGCAAGTGTTGTCCAACTACGATATCGATTCCATGCGCGCGCTGACCGCGACCACGGAAAAACTCACCGGCAAAAGTTACGGCGTCGATCCGACCGCGGATATTTCGTACCGCGTCATCGACGATCATGCCCGGGCGGTGAGTTTCTTGATCGCCGACGGCGTCACACCGAGCAACGAAGGACGCGGCTACGTGCTGCGCCGTTTGCTGCGCCGCGCCGCCCGCCATGGCCGCTTGATCGGTTTGAAAGAACCGTTCTTACATGAAGTTGCCAAAAGCGTCGCGGCGGTCATGGGTGAAGCCTATCCGCAGTTGCGAAATGAAGAGCCGCGCATCCGCGAAGTCATCCGCATCGAAGAAGAACGTTTTGGCGAAACCCTTGACCGCGGTCTGGTCTTGCTCGAAGACGCCACGGCGAAGCTCAAAGCCGAAAAGAAACCAACCCTCGCCGGCGACATCGCCTTTCGTCTCTACGATACTTACGGCTTCCCTCTCGATTTGACCGAGGACATTTTGCGCGGTGAAAATATCGACGTCGATCAAGCCGGCTTCGAAAAGCTCATGGCGGCGCAACGCAGCCGCGGCCGCGAAGCGCGCGAAACCGTCAGCATGGAATCGAAAATCCAACTCGACGGCCAAGTCTGCTTCATCGGCTACGATCGCCTCGAAGGCGAATCATCGGTGCTGGGAATTTTCGCCGGCGGTGCAAGCAAAAACGAAGCGGTGCAAGGCGACGAAATCGATTTACTCACCGCCGAGACCCCTTTCTACGGTGAATCCGGCGGCCAAGTCGGCGACCGCGGCGTAATCAAAACCAGCCGCGGCGACTTGATTGAAATTCACGACACCCAACATCCGACGCCGCAATTAATCTCCCATCGCGGCAAAGTCATCAAAGGCCGGGTTCAAGTGGGAGATAAAGTGGCTTTGAATGTCGACCGCAAGCATCGGCAAAAAACCATGCTAAACCATTCGGCCACCCATATTCTCCACGCCGTGCTGCGCAAAGAACTAGGCGATCATGTCCGCCAAGCCGGTTCGTCGGTGACGCCGGACCGTTTACGCTTCGACTTCAACCATACCGGCGCGATTGCGGACGAGAAACTGGCTTTCATAGAAGCCCAAGTCAATCATCATGTGCGCGAAGACGCCGGTGTGTCGATCGAAGAGCTGAGTTACGACGACGCCATCCGGCGCGGCGCTCTCGCCTTCTTCGGCGATAAGTACGGCGACCGCGTGCGCGTGGTGAAAATCGGCGACTTCTCCACCGAGCTGTGCGGCGGCACGCATATTCGCGCCTCCGGCGAGATCGGTTTATTTAAACTTAACTTCGAAGGCGGCGTCGCCGCCGGTGTGCGCCGCATCGAAGCTTTCACCGGCGAAGGCGCGCTGGATTTGATTCAGGGTTACGAGCTGCGCCTGAAGGAAATCGCCGAGCTGGTGCGCGGCACCAGCGATGACAGCGTCGAGAAAGTAAGAAAACTACTCGACCGCCAAAAAGAGCTAGAAAAAGAAATCGACAAACTGCGCGGCCAATTCGACAAAGACCGAATCCCCGATCTGCTCGCCAAGAAGCAAGCGGTCAACGGCGCTAGCGTGCTGATCAGCCAAGTCGACGGCCTCGACGGTAAACAGCTGCGCGATATCACAGATCAATTGAAAGAAAAGCTTGGCTCCGGCGTGGTCGTGCTCGCCAGCGCCAGCGAGGGCGCGGTGAACTTGGTCGTAACCGTGAGTAAGGATTTAACCAAGAAGTATCACGCCGGCAACATCATCAAAGTATTAGCTGGCATGGTCGGCGGCGGCGGCGGCGGCCGGCCCGATTTCGCTCAAGCCGGCGGCAAAGAGCCGGCTAACATCGGCGCGGCGTTGCAGCGCGCTGAAGACTTAGTCCGCCAAACCAGTTAACATTACTAAGCCGAAGGAGCGGGCCGAGCGCCAGCGTGATCACGATCGAAACCACAAAGATCATCGAAGAGACCGCCGGCTTCTGCGCCATCGTCGACCTCACCGCCAAGCTCAAAGAACATATCCGCGACGCAAAGATCGACGCGGGCACGGCGACGCTTTTCGTTTCCGGCTCCACCGCGGCGCTCACCACCATCGAGCATGACGACCTGCTCGACTTCGACAACCGGCCGCGCCGACGCGAAATCATCGTCCAACTGATAGGAGAAAAAGCGTGAAAGACGAATCGAGCGAACTCGCCGCCGCCGTCACTGAGATCGGCGTCAACCAAATCGAATTTCACGATCCCCGCCTGTTCCGCGATCTGTTGGGGCAGCATGACCAACACCTGAAAATTTTGCAAAACACGTTGCAACTCAAAGTCCGCGCCCGCGGCGTCACTTTGGAAATCGAAGGCGATCCGTTGCAAGTCGAACTTGCCAGCCACATTCTGCGCCAGCTCTACAGCCTGTTGGAAAAAGGTTATCCGGTTTATGCCAGCGACGTCGATTACGCGATCCGCATCTTGAGCGCCGACAGCCGCGCCAAACTGCAAGATATTTTTCTCGACACGATTTATATCTCAGCGCACAAACGCACCATCACGCCGAAAAGCATCGCCCAAAAAGCTTACATCGACGCCATCCGGCGCTACGATATCGTCTTCGGCATCGGCCCGGCGGGCACTGGCAAGACTTATTTGGCGATGGCCATGGCGGTAGCTGAGTTGATGAAGAATAATTATGTGAGAATTATTTTGACGCGGCCTGCCGTCGAAGCCGGCGAGAAGCTCGGATTCCTGCCCGGCGACTTGGCAGAGAAGGTCAATCCATACCTGCGCCCGCTCTACGACGCGCTGCACGACATGGTCGACTTCGACCGCGCCCGCAAACTGCTAGAACGAGGGACCATTGAAGTCGCGCCCCTAGCGTTCATGCGCGGCAGAACCTTAAATGATTCCTTCGTCATTCTCGACGAAGCGCAAAACACCACGCCAGAGCAGATGAAAATGTTTTTGACCCGCTTGGGCTACGGCTCCAAAGCGGTGATCACGGGCGACGCGACGCAGATCGATTTGCCGGCGGGCAAACCATCGGGACTCAAAGAAGCTTCGCGAATTTTAAAAGGCGTGCCCGGCATCAGCTTCATCACTTTCACCGAAAAAGATGTCGCGCGCCACCACCTGGTGCAAGAAATCATCATGGCCTACGAACGGGACGATAATCGCAACAACGATTGAGAATATTTAACGCTAAAGACAGCGCGTAGAGTTATTGTCGGGGCAAAAAATTTTTTGCCCCGACCTCGGTCATCTGCGGCTTGCGTATCGCGCCTGCCATCCGAAATTGTTTTGCGCTCTTTGCGCCTTTTGCGGTTAATTCTTCCGATTTCGAATCTCCAGGTTACGTCTCCGCACGCATCGTGGTGACAGAATGAAATCGCGACAAGACAAGGCCAACTACTGCACTGCTTCCAGCGTCACTTTGCTCTGCACCGTTCGTCCGTCACGGGAGGAAGTGACGCTCACCGCATCGCCGACTTTGTATTTTTCCAAGACGAGATAGAGTTCGTTGGGCGATTCGATTTTTTTGCCGTCGATAGCGGTGATCACGTCGCCCAAGCGCACTCGGCCCGAGGCTTCGCGCCGGGTCGGCTGAAAACCCGCCCGCGCCGCCGCGCTGCCGCGCACGACATCGACCACCAACACACCGATCACGCCCAAGCGCTGGGCGATCTGTTCGTCGGCGATTTGAATGCCCAGACCTGGCCGAACGAGCTTACCGCTGCGAATCAGCTCGGGCACGATGCGGTTGACGGTATCGACGGGAATCGCGAAACCGATTCCCGCGGAAGTCCCCGTGGGGCTGTAAATTGCCGTGTTGACGCCGATCAAACGACCGGCGCTGTCGAGCAACGGGCCGCCGGAATTGCCCGGATTGATCGCCGCGTCGGATTGAATCACGCCTTGAATCGGCCGGCGGGTCACCGATTCGATCTCGCGGTTAAGCGCGCTGATCACGCCGGTGGTGAGCGTTTGATCGAGACCGAAGGGATTGCCTATGGCGAAAACGCTTTGGCCGACTTGTAAATCTTTTGACGTACCGATGGGAATCGGATGAAGTTTATTCGCCGGCGCGGCGATCTTGAGCACCGCCAAATCTTTATCCGGCGCGGCGCCGACCACGCGCGCCTTCCAATTGCTCTGATCGGCTAAAGTTACCTGCGCCGCGTCGGCGTTTTGAATCACATGAAAGTTGGTGATGATATTTCCGGTGGTGTCCCACACGAAGCCCGAACCGCTGCCCTGGGGAATCTGATATTGATTGAGCGAATACACGTCGCGTTCGACGCCGAGCACGGTGATGTTCACCACCGCGGGCGACGCTTGTTTGAAGATGGCGATGGTCGATTTTTCCTCGGCCATCAGTTCGCCGCGCGGCGTCACCGGCCGCGCCGCCGCCTTGGGATCGTTGAGCGAAGCGCCGCCCAACCACGACTCCTTAGCGAAAAACATCGCGACCACCGCAAGCGTCATCGCCGGCCAGAAATATTTTTTCAGACGAGAGCTTGGCTCTGAATTTTTGTCCGTCATCGTTTCCTCTCATCCGCCGGCACGCAAATGGGTTAAAGTTAGGGATGCGCCCGGCGATTGTCAAGCCGATTGACAGCAGGCAACCGCGTTCTTAGATTTCAGACATCTTAACACGCACCCTTGAAAGGAGGGTATTTTATGGAACTAGTAAGATGGGAACCGTTTGATGGTATGAATCGGCTGCACAGTCGGATCAACGATCTATTCGATGTGAACTTCGGCCGCGCCCGCGCGCTGCCGTCGGAGACTGCAGGAAACTGGTTACCGCCGGTTGATATTTTGGAAAGCAAGGACGCTTATCTGATTCGCGCCGAGCTTCCCGGCATGAAGAAGGAAGACTTCAACCTGGAAGTCAACGACGGCACTTTAACTTTAAGCGGCGAGCGCAAAGCCGAAGCGCGAAGCGACGGCGTTGCCTACAACCGCAACGAACGTGTCAACGGCAAATTTGCGCGGTCGTTTTATCTGCCGCGTACCGTGAAGCAGGACGGCATCCAGGCGAGCTACCAGGACGGCATCCTGGAGATTCAGGTGCCGAAAGCCGAGGATGCCAAACCGAAACAGATCGCCATCAGCGTGCACTGATCCGTCGTCGCGGCATAACCGTGAGAAGGGGAAGCCTTCGCTTCCCCTTCTCGTTGCGATTGAATTCTCGATCCAGACTCTGCCGGCATAAAAAAAGGCGCTTGGTTTCCCAAGCGCCTTTTTTGCTCTAATCACAACGATATTTAGAAATCTTCGTGATCGTGGCCCATCGCCGGACCGTCTTTTTTCTTCTCCGGTTTGTCCGCGATCATCGCTTCGGTGGTCAGCAACATGCCGGCAACCGACGCGGCATTCTGCAGCGCGACGCGCACAACCTTGGTCGGGTCGACGATGCCGGCCTTGACCAGGTCTTCGTATTCTTCGGTGGCCGCGTTGAAGCCAAATGCACTCTTGCCGCTTCTGACTTTGTCGAGCACCACCGAGCCGTCGGCGCCGGCGTTATCGGCGATCCAACGCAGCGGTTCTTGCACCGCCTTTTGAATGATTCGCACGCCGACTTTTTCGTCGTCGGAAACGCGCATGTTGGCGAGCACGCCGGAAGCGCGCACTAGAGCCACACCGCCGCCAGGGACGATGCCCTCTTCGACCGCCGCGCGAGTCGCGTGCAGCGCGTCTTCGACGCGGGCCTTTTTCTCTTTCATTTCGATTTCAGTGGCCGCGCCGACCTTGACCACGGCAACGCCGCCGGCGAGTTTCGCCAGGCGCTCTTGCAGCTTCTCACGGTCGTAATCGGAAGTGGTCTCTTCGATTTGCGCGCGGATCTGGGTGATGCGCCCTTCGATCGCCGACTTCTTGCCAGCGCCTTCAACGATCGTGGTATTATCCTTGTCGATAATCACCCGTTTGGCCCGACCAAGATCCTTGGCGGTGATGTTTTCTAATTTAATGCCCAACTCTTCGGCGATCATCTTGCCTTCGGTGAGGATCGCGATGTCTTCGAGCATCGCCTTGCGCCGATCGCCAAAGCCCGGCGCTTTGACGGCGACGACCTTGATCGTGCCGCGAATCTTGTTGACCACCAACGTCGCCAACGCTTCGCCTTCGACTTCTTCGGCGATGATCAACAAAGGCTTACCGGTCTTGGCCACCGCCTCGAGCACCGGCAGCAAGTCTTTCATGCTGGAAATCTTCTTCTCGTTGATCAGCAGGTAGCAATCTTCGTAGACGCACTCCATGCGCTCGGGATCGGTTACCATGTAGGGCGAGAGATAACCGCGGTCGAAACGCATGCCTTCGACGAGGTCGAGAGTGGTTTCCAAACCCTTGGCTTCTTCGACGGTGATCACGCCTTCTTTGCCGACCTTGTCCATCGCTTCGGCGAGAATCGCGCCGATCGCTTTATCATTGTTGGCGGAGATGGTTCCGACTTGAGCGATCTCATCGCGATCGCGGGTCGGTTTGGAGAGCGATTTTAGCTCTTCGACGATCTTGGCAACGGCTTTATCTATGCCGCGCTTGATGCTCATCGGGTCATGTCCGGCGGCGACCAGCTTCAAGCCTTCGCTAAAAATCGCCCGCGCCAAAACCGTCGCTGTGGTGGTACCGTCGCCGGCTAAATCGGAGGTCTTGCTGGCGACCTCTTTGACCATCTGCGCGCCCATGTTTTCGAATTTATCTTCGAGCTGGATTTCCTTGGCAACCGACACGCCGTCCTTGGTCACCGTCGGCGAGCCCCAGGACTTTTCCAGAACGACATTGCGTCCTTTAGGTCCGAGGGTGACCGTTACCGCGTCCGCCAATAAATTTACCCCGCGCAGCACCCTGCCGCGCGCATCTTCGCCGAAACGAATTTCCTTTGCAGCCATGATTTTCTATGCCTCCTTATTCGATTACGCCGAGGATATCTTCTTCACGCATGATCAGATGTTCCTCGCCGTCCAGTTTAATCTCCGTACCGGAGTATTTGCCAAATAGGATCTTGTCTCCCGTTTTAACCCCAAGAGGGATGAGCTTCCCGTCATCGAATCGGCCCGGGCCCGCCGCCACGACTTTGCCTTCTTGCGGCTTCTCTTTGGCAGTATCCGGGATGATGATCCCTCCTTTGCTCTTCTCCTCCTCCGCGATGCGCTTCACGATCACCCTATCATGTAGGGGACGAATCTTGGTCGCCATAAAACACCCTCCTCAAATAGAACGTAAGTTTATTAACCCAACGAATTTATTGGATGCGGAAAGCTAATTCTCGAAACGCCAATCGTCAAGGCCTTGGCGCAAGAAAATTAGGAATATATCACTTCTTAACCGGGATTTCGGCTTTATAGGCAGGCGCAGCGATGGTTCGCAGGAACGCGACGATGTCGCGGATCTGTTTTTCGTTGAGCGCCGCGCCCCATGAGGGCATGAAGGTCGACTTGCCGACCGCACCGCCGCCCTTGGAAATTACGTCGAAGAGAAACTTATCGCTCAACTGATTCATCACCGCGCCGTCGGTGTGATCGGCCGGCTTTTGTGGCAAGGCTTTGGCCCCCGCGCCGTCGCCCTTACCTTGATCGCCGTGGCAGATCACGCAGTAGGCGCTGTAAAGGTTCTTACCTTCGGCTTGGCTCTGCGCCGCCGCCAGGCTGGGTTGGAAAAGAGCCGTGAACATCGCTACAAAGACTAAGCGCGCCGCGTGATGCATTCTTAAAATCACCCTTCGGAATGGTAATAATCGATCTTTCCTAGCAGATTCCACAGTGAAACGACAGACGCGCCCCGGAGCGCCAACAAACCCTACCGCTTAGACGCAAACAATGATAAATACAGCTATCAAAGGCGAATAATTTGGGGAGGCATCATGATCAAGATCTGGGGCAGAACCGATTCATCCAACGTGCAAAAGGTATTATGGTGCTGCGGCGAACTGGGAATCCCATTCGAGCGCCAAGATTGGGGTGGCAAATTCGGCGGTAACAAAGACGCTGAATATCTCGCCATGAATCCCAACGGGCTCGTGCCAACCATCAAAGACGGCGACTTCGTGCTCTGGGAATCTAACAGCATCATGCGCTATCTCAACGCTAAATATGGCCAGGGCAAGTTATTGCCGAGCACGCCGGAAGGCATGGCGCAAGCCAATCGCTGGATGGATTGGCAACTGTCGGTGTTCAATCCGACCATCGTGCCGCTATTTTTCGCCACCGTGCGCACAGCGCCGGAAAAGCGCGATCCCCAAGTGATCAAAAGCGCCACGGATAAAACCGCCCATGCCTGGCAGATGGTCGAAGATCAATTAGCCAAGACTCGATTTCTCGGCGCTGAGGAGTTTACTTTGGGCGATATTCCGCTCGGCGTCTGGGCCTACCGCTGGTTCAATCTGCCGATCGAACGGCCCAAGCAGCCGAAGCTTGAGAATTGGTACGGGGGTTTGACGCAACGCAAGCCTTATCAGACTCACATCATGATTCCGGTCACTTGATCGGCAGCCTACCAAAATCATATCGGTTAACAATCTGGGCTATAGCTGGGCGCCGCAAGCTTGTGCTTTTCGATGCGATAACGCAGCGTCTCGCGCGATAGACCGAGCAACTGCGCGGCGCGGGTGCGGTTCCAGCCAGTGCGCGTCAGCACGGTTTCAATAATCCTTCGCTCGATTTCTTCGAGGACAATCCCTTTGGAGAGATTGATCGCTATCGTCGGATCGCCCGCCCTGGCGGCGTTCGGCGCTTCCGCCGAAGCCATCGGACCGAGCGCCAGATCGCTGGGCTCGATTTGCGTTCCCGCCTTGAGCAACACCGCGCGTTCGATCACGTTGCTGAGCTCGCGCACGTTGCCCGGCCACTTGTAACTAGTGATCGTCGCGCTCGCGTAGCGGCGGCAAATGAATTTCCAGGACCTTGAGCCGGTAGTACAGATCTTCGCGAAAGGTTTTTTCTTGAATCGCTTTCTCCAACGGCTGATTGGCGGCGGCGATCAGCATGATTCCGAACTGGCGGGTTTGCACGCTGCCCAACCGGCGCAGCGATTTTTCTTCGATCGCCTTGAGCAATTTGGCTTGCAAGCCGAGATCCAACGAGCCGATTTCGTCGAGAAACAGCGTGCCGCCGTCGGCCGCTTCGAACAAGCCGATCTTCGCCGACTTGGCGTCGGTGAAGGCGCCCTTCTCTTAGCCGAACAGCTCGGCTTCGAGCAAGTTGATCGGGATCGCCGCGCAATTGATTTCAACGAACGGTTTCTTGGCCCGCGCGCTGCGCGCATGAATCGCGCGCGCGACCAATTCTTTGCCGATGCCGGTTTCACCGGTGATCAAAATCGCCGGCGCTTCTGCGCCGCTGGATTTGCCATTGACGGCTTTGCCCTAGTGCCCCAAGTAATCGCCCATGGCGCCAGCTCGCACCTACTCGTCGTCAACCACCAAGATGGAATGAGTCATGGATCAATTACTCGGCTGCCAGGGAAACTGCACGTCGATTTTGGCGCCGCCGGACCGCCCATCGGAGATCACGATCATGCCGCCATTGCGCTCAACGAATTTTTTCGCCAGCGGCAAACCGATGCCGGTGCCGTGGGATTTGGTGGTAAAAAAAGGCTCGAAAACCTTCTGCCGATTCTCCACCGGAATGCCTTCGCCGGTGTCTTCGACTGAAACTTCCACGCTGGGCGATGAGCCGTTGCCTGGGATCGCTTTAGTGCGAACCGTGACGCTGCCGTTTTTCGGCGTCGCTTCCAGTGCATTGGTGATCAGTCCCATGAAAATCTGCTCCGCTTGATTGGCGTCGAGATTCACCTTGGGAATGTTCGTTGCCAATTCCAATTTCGCCTCCACCGTCAACTCGGTGAATCTTGGACGCAAGGTTTCAACCACTTCGCGAAGCAAAACATTCAACGCCACCGGCGCCAATCTGGGCTCCATCGGTTTGGCGAAGTTGAGCAGTCCTTGCATGCGCTTTTGCACCCGATCGACTTGCTCCATGATATTTTTCAGATTGGCGCTGGTTTTTTGCGTATGTTCGGGATCGGACTCGGCTGTAGCATCCAGCATCGCCACCTGCGCCGCGGCGCGGATCGACGACAGCGGGTTGCCGATGCCGTGCGCCACTGCTGCCGCCATCTCGCCCACCGCCGCCATGCGCTGAGAGGCCACCAACTCGGATTGCATCCTGAGCAAATTTTCCTGCTGCTCGTCGATCTTACGCCCGGCCTGGCGCACGATCGCGAACAAGGAAATATACAAGAGCAAACCGCCACCCAACGCACCGAGCAACACCACCATACGCGCATTGCCAATGTCCGCGTAAATCCGGTCGGCGCGTTTGTAGGTTTCAAAGATCCCTAACAATTCTTTTTTCTGATCGTCTTTGTAAACCGGAATGTAGACTTCGACCAGGCGCTCATACGATCCCTGTTCGAACTGGTTTTCCTTCTTTGCCAGCGAACTCATATCCGCGACGACTTCGCCGCGCAACGCCTTGCGCAGTTCTTCGTTTTCAGGAAACGCCTTGCCCACCAAGCGTTTGTCGTCCGACCAAATGACCACGCTCTTGGTATTGAAAACCTTGAACCGAACGATGTCGGGAATCAATTTCACGTGATCGAGCAGCGTGACGAATTTTGGTCCGACTGACTTGCGGTCTTTGGTCGTAAAGTCCTCTTCGGTCAGATATTCTTTGACATCCGCCGCGATCACTTGGGCGAGGGTTTCCCATTCCCGCCGCAACATCTGGCTGATCATGTAATTCGACACGATATACCATAACGCCACGGTCATGATGCCGATGCAAAGAAAGCTCTGGATCGCGAAACGGGTGGTTAGCTTGGCGCTGGCAAGCGGCCAGGTAAAATTGAATGTACCAATTTTCATGGGCACGTCCTGAACTTTTGGCTTATCAATCACGCTAACACCTGATTCCTGGGCGAGCAAACTTGATTTGGTCAGCTTCGTAAACTTGTGGCGGAAAGGGGGTTCAGTAAATTTCTAACATTGAAGCGGGCATATCAGCCAGCGCGGCGCGTATCGAAGACTCCAGAAACAGCAACGCGCAGCGAGTTTTTGCTAAACTCGGCTGCGCGTTAGAAGAACAATTAAGAGCGAATATTTTTTACGCGATCTTTCCGCCCTCGGCCAAACGCATCACCGCATCGACAACTTGATCGACATCGGGAATCATCGCGTCGACCAGCGGCGGGCTATGCGGCGGCGGAATCGGTTGCGCGGCGATGCGCACCACCGGGCCTTTGAGATCGGAAAATAAGTTTTCTTGGATCAGCGCGGCGAGCTCGGCGGACAGGCCGCCGATCAGCGGCCCTTCGTCGAGAACCAAGGCGCGTTTAGTTTTGGCGACGGAAGTTAGAATCGCGTCTTTGTCCAACGGCGCCAAAGAACGCAGATCGACGATCTCGATGTCGATGCCTTTGGCTTTAAGTTGTTCAGCGGCCGCATCGGCTTTCAACACCATGCCGCCGCAAGTGACGATGGTTAAATCTTTACCGGCGCGCCGCACCACCGCTTTGCCGATCGGCACGGTGTAGTCGCCTTCGGGCACCGGACCGCGCACGCCGTAGAGATGATGACTTTCGAAGAACAGCACCGGGTTGGGATCGCGGATCGCCGATAGCATCATGCCTTTGGCGTCCGCCGGCGTGGTCGGCATGGCGATTTTCAAACCGGGGAAATGAATGAAGGCGCCATGATTACAACTCGAATGGCTCGGCCCGCCGCCGGCGCAGGTAGCGAACTTGGTGCGGATCACCATCGGGACATTCACGCGCCCACCGGTCATGTAATGATAGCGCGCGCCGTGGGAGGCCAACTGATCCATCGCCAACGGCAGCAAATCGGCGAACTGAATTTCCACCACCGGGCGCATGCCGTTGATCGCCGAGCCGATGGCGAGGCCGACAATCGCCGATTCGGAGATCGGCGTATCGAGCACGCGCTTTTCACCGAACTCTTGGACAAAACCTTTGGTCACGCCGTAGGCCCCGCCAAACAGTCCGACATCTTCGCCCATGACAAACACGCGCTCGTCGCGCGCCATCTCGAAACGAAGCGCCTCGCGCAGCGCTTCCTGCATGCGCAGCTCTTTGGTCGCTGGTGCCGCGGTTGGATTAGCCATGACTCACCTCCAGCGGCGCGTAGATCGAAGCGAGATCGACTTCTTTCTTGGGCAGCGGCGCCGCCTCGGCGCGCTTGGCGATGGCCTCAAGATCGGCGTACACTTCGTCAGACATTTGTTGATACTCAACTTCGGTCAAGTGACCTTCAGCGATCAACTTTTCTTTGAGCCGTTTGATCGGACACTTTAGCTTCCACGATTCAATTTCTTCCTTGGTGCGATAAGCGGTTCCCGGATCGCCGCCGAAGTGGCCGTCCCACCGGTAGGTCATGCATTCCAAAAACGTTGCGCGTCGCCGTTGCGCCCTTTCGCCGCCGCCTGCTCGGTCGCTGCGTACACCGCTTCAACATCGTTGCCGTCGATGGTTTTACCTTTGAAACCGTAGGCGGCGCCGCGCACGGAATATTGTTTGACCGCGGTGCTTTTCTCAAAACTCACCGTCATCGCGTACTGGTTATTCTCGCAGACGTAAATCACCGGCAGCTTCCACAGGCCGGCCATATTCATCGCCTCATGCACGACGCCTTGGTTGGCCGCGCCGTCGCCGAAAAAACTGACAACGACTTCTTTCGAACCGCGCACTTTCGCCGACAGCGCCGCGCCGGTGGCGGTCGGCACCGTGCCGCCCACCGTGCCGGTGTTGCCGATGAAGCCGAAAGCCATGTCGCCCATATGCATCTTGCCGCCGCGCCCTTTGGAATAGCCGTCGGCGCGTCCCATGCATTCGCACAAGAGCGTGTACAAATCGGCGCCCTTGGCGATCAAATGGCCGGTGCCGCGATGATAGCTGGCGATCAAATCGCTCGATTGCACCGCCGAGCAAACCCCCACCGCAATCGCTTCCTGGCCGCGATAGGAATGCGTACTGCCGAACATCGCTTTACGCTGGTAAAGATCTTCGAGTTTTTCCTCGAAGGCGCGCAGCAAGATCATCTGCTTGAGCATCGCTTTGCGTTTCGCCGTATCCAACATCGAACCTCCGTGATGCGCGTGAATGGTAATTCAACAACGGGTAACAATCTCGCTCCTAGTTATTTGTCCAGGCGCGAGTTGTCAAGGTTAGCGACGAGGTTAGCGTGAGTGAAACACGTTGACGAAAGCAATGAGAACTAGACCCAATGAGGTTGGACCGGCGGCGAATGGAAAATGGTGAAAAAAGAATGCGCTTATTACTTGCTAGTCAATTCTTTCTCTTTCAGCTGGCGTAGCAGATCGTCGAAGCCGCCCCTGGAGAGAATGCGGCTGAACTGCGAGCGGTAGTTTGCGACAAGGCTGATATCTTCCACCGCCACGTCGTAAATTTTCCACTCGCCGTCGACCCGATGGAGCCGGTAGGTGACCGCCGTCGGTCCGCCTTTGCTCGAGACAATTCTGGTTCTCACTTGGGCCTCGTCGCGCTCCACCGTTTCGTTGAGATAAATAATCTTCTCATCCTTGAAGGCGCCGATCTTGCCGATGTAGGAGTTGCCGAGGAATTCGGCCAGCGCTGCGATGAATTCACCTTGTCGGGAATGAGCCGCGTCCCAATGTTTGCCCAAGGTTTGCTTGGCCATCTCGCTCCAATCGAAGCGCGGCATGAGGGTTTCGCGCAGTTGCCGTTTGCGGCTCGTGTCGTCGCTCTGGCCGGAATCGTTGACCACGGTCAGCACCTGCTGGATGGTTTCCTGAATCTGTTCGGTGGGCGAGCTGGCAAATGCCGGCGCCAAACTAATGGCTAAGAAAAACACCGGCAAATAGCGAACTAAAAGATGTCCCATGGCGGCCTCCTAAGACAACGCGTTAAAGCGCAATCTCAGGGCCAAGCGTCGATAGCCGCAGATTGAGAGCGGAATGCACCAAACTACTCAATTCTCCCAGCACGGGATAGTGAGATGGCCGCGGCCGGGAGGCGACGGGTGAAACTTGAACAGTGAAAACGAAACAGCGGAAAACTATTTGACGAAGAAGCGCAGGGATTGGCTGGTGTACTGCGCCAACGGTGCGAAATAAAGACCCAAGACTAACGTCAGCACGGTGAGCGGAATCATCAACGAATAATCATAGAGCGCGACGGCGAAGGGTTTAGCCTCGGGATCGGGCTGATCGAGAAACATGGTCTTGATGATTTTCGCGTAGTAATAAAGCGACACCACGCTGTTGAGCGCCGCGACCACGGCGAGCACGGCGAAGGCGCCGCCCTGGCGCACCACGGCGGAGAAGAGAAAAAACTTGCCGATGAAACCGGCAAATGGCGGCAGGCCGGTCAGCGAGAAGAGAAATATCGCCAAACAAACCGCCGGCACGACGGCGCCGCGCCAGGCCAGGCCGCGATAGTTTTCTAAATCTTCGTCGCCGGTGACGTTGGCGACCATGCCGACGACCAGAAATGCGCCGACGTTCATGATCATGTAAACCACGATGTAGAACAACACCGCCTGCAAGCCTTCATTGTTGAGGATCGCCAAGCCCATCATCATGTAGCCGGCGTGAGCGATACCCGAGTAGGCGAGCATGCGTTTGACGTTGCGTTGGTTGAGGGCGCAGAAATTGCCCACAGTCATGGTGACCATGCTCAAGAACAATAACACCTGGGGCCATTCGACGCCGGCGAGCGTCGTCCAATCGCCGCCCGGCAGCATGCGCGACACGCCGGGAAAGAAAAACCGGATCATGATCGCCATGCCGGCGGCGTTGGAAGCCACCGACAAAAAGGCGGTGAACGGCGTCGGCGCGCCCTGATAGATATCCGGCGACCACATATGAAACGGCACGAAGACGATTTTGTAACCGAAGCCGGCCATGATGAAAACAAAGGCCATGAACAGCGCGGCTTTGTTATAAGTATTTTCGCCCAGCGCGGTTTGAATCGCGCCGTAGTCCAAGCTGCCGGTCATGCCGAAGATCCAGCTCATGCCGTAGATCATCGTGCCCGAGGCGACGCCGCCGTAAATCAAATACTTCAACGCCGCTTCGCTGGAGCGCCGGTTATGGGGCAAGAAGCCGGTGAGCACGTAGGATGTGAGACTGACAAGTTCCAACGACAGATAGGCCATCAGCAAATTGCTCGACGACGCCATGAAGAACATGCCCAAGGTGCAGGTCAACAGCAGAGTGTAATACTCGCCTTGATGGACGGTTTTGATCTCGTTGCTGCCGAGCGACATCCAGATGCACAGAATCGCCGCGGACAAGGCGAACACTTTGAAGAACAGACTGAAGTTGTCGAGCACCATCATGCGATGAAACAGCAAAGCCGGCTGGGCGCTGTAGAGATCGAAGGTCGCGACTAACGCGCCGACGCAGGCGGCCACCGCGATCAACGCCAGACTGCGCTTGTTCTGGGCGATCAGATCTAGCACGATCAAAAGCAGAATCGCGACCGAAATAATAATCTCGGGCAAAAAAAATGTCAGGCTGGCGACGTTTTTCAGATCCATGGCTTATGGTTAACTATGCAAATGCGGCAAGACAATGGCGTTGATATGGTCGAGGGATACGCGCAACAGATCCAAGACCACGCCGGGGTAGATACCGACGATAATCACGATGATCCCCAACGGCACTAAGGTAAAAATCTCCCGGCCGTTGATGTCGGCCATTTTTAAATACTTCTCGTTGGGCGGTCCCAGGTAAACGCGCTGAATCGTCCAGAGCAAATAGCCAGCGGTGAGCACGACGCCGCTGGCGCCGAGAATTGTCAGCACCGGATATTTTTGCCAGACGCCGAGTAGAATCAATACTTCGGAGATAAAACCGGAAAGGCCGGGCAAACCCATAGACGCGAAGAATGCCAACGCGGTGGCGCCGGTGTAGACCGGCATGATCGCCGCCAAGCCGCCAAAGCCTTCGATCTCGCGATGATGCGCGCGGTCGTAGACCACGCCGACCAGCAAGAACAACATGCCGGTGATGGTGCCGTGGTTGAACATCTGTAACACTGCGCCGTTCAAACCTTGGGTGGTGAAACTCGCCATGCCGAGCATGACGTAGCCCATGTGGCTGACGCTGGAATAGGCGACGAGTTTTTTTAAATCCTTCTGCGCCATGGCGCAGAGCGCGCCGTAAATGATGTTCCAAGCGCCCAAGGCGCCGAGAAACCAGTAGGCCAAATCCGCCGTCGCCACCGGCAACATCGGAAAGTTGACGCGCAGGATGCCGTAGGTGCCCATCTTCAAAAGCACGCCGGCAAGAATGACCGAGATCGCCGTCGGCGCTTCGACATGGGCGTCGGGCAACCAAGTATGAAACGGAAAGGCCGGAATCTTGATGGCGAAGCCGATAAACAGCGCCATCCAAATGACATGTTGAAAGCCCCAGCCCCAGAGATTGAAGGGCCACATCGCCAACGGCTTACTGCTGTACTTACTCGCTTCGGACATGAGTATGCGCATGTCGAAAGTATGCGGCTCGACGGTGAAGTAAAGCGCGAGAATCGCCAGTAGCATCAAGACGCTGCCGAACAGAGTGTAGAGAAAAAATTTGATCGCGGCGTATTCGCGGCGCGGCCCGCCCCAGATGCCGATGAGAAAATACATCGGCAACAGCATCATTTCCCAAAAAACATAGAAAAGAAAAAAATCGAGGGCGCAAAACACGCCCATCATGCCGGCATCGAGCATAAGAAACAGCGAGAAGTAGCCCTTCACCGCTTTGTCGATGCCAAAGGACGCGAAGATACAAATAAAACTTAGCAATGCGGTCAACAGCACCATGGAGATGCTGAGGCCGTCGACGCCCATGATGTATTTAATGTTGTAAGCGGGAATCCATTCGTAGCCTTCGACGAATTGAAAACTGGAGGTTGTGCGATCGAAATGATTGAACAGCCACACCGCCATGATCAATGGCGGCACGGTCACCGCGGCGGCAAACCAACGGACCAGCTTGGCATTGTTCGGCAGGATCAAGACCACCACCGCCCCCGCCAGCGGGATAAAGGTCATGTAAGTAAGGACGTTATCCATCTTCTACAATCTCCCCAAAATCAGCTCCAGTAATGGACCTTCACATAGATGGCGAATGCCATCGCGATCAATATGACAAACAGATAGCCGTTGATATTTCCCGTCTGCAGGCGGCGCAACTTGTTGCCGGCCCAGTACGAAACGTTGGCCACCGCGTTGACCAGGCCGTCGATGATATAGGCATCGAACAAACCATTGAGCCAGGAAACAAAGCGGGTCACCGACGCCACGCCATTGACGATGCCGTCGACGATGTAGGCGTCGAAGGCGGACAGGAAGCGCGCTAATAACAAAGTCGCGTTGACGAAAATCGTTTGGTAAATCTCGTCGAAAAACCATTTGCCGTTGAACAAACGATAGGGCGCACCGCCGGCGAGATTGACAAAGGTATCCGGCGACAGGGATTCTTTGCGGTACATCAGATAGGCGATCAACACGCCGAACGACGCTACCGCCACCGACACGCCCATCAATCCCCATTCGAGAGCGTGGGAAGCGTGGCCTTCTTCATGAGCGTGAATCACCGGTTCGAGCCAGTGGGCGAACTGACTGCCGCCGAGCACGCCGGGCAATCCGAGAAAGCCGGCGAACACCGCGCCGATGGCGAGAAGCACCAGCGGCAAGGTCATCACAGAGGGGGATTCATGCAAATGTTCTTGAGTGTGATGATCGGCGCGACACTCGCCGAAAAAAGTCATGAACAATTGGCGGAACATATAGAAAGCCGTCATGCCGGCGCCGCACAGCGCTAAAAACCAAACCAGTTTGTTGCCATGTTCGCTGGTGAACGCCAGCCAAAGAATTTCGTCCTTGGAGAAGAAGCCCGCGAAGGGCGGAAAGCCGGCGATGGCGAGCACGGAAATGAAGAATGTGGTGAAGGTAAACGGCATCCATTTTTTCAAGCCGCCCATTTTGCGCATGTCCTGCTCGTGATGCATGGCGTGGATCACGCTGCCGGCGCCGAGGAACAGACAAGCCTTGAAAAAAGCGTGAGTCATTAAATGGAATACCGCCGCCGCATAGCCGCCGACGCCGACGCCGATGAACATATAGCCCAACTGGCTGACGGTGGAATAGGCAAGAACTTTTTTGATATCGTTTTGCGTCAGCGCGATGGTCGCCGCGACCAACGCGGTGGCGACGCCGATCCCGGCGATGAGCTGCATCGTCGCCGGGGCCATGGAAAAAAACACGTTCATGCGCGCGGTCATATATACACCGGCGGTAACCATGGTCGCCGCGTGGATCAACGCGCTCACCGGCGTCGGTCCGGCCATGGCGTCGGGGAGCCAGACGAACAACGGAATCTGCGCCGACTTACCGGCGGCGCCGATGAAGAGAAAAATCGTCGCGACGGTCGCCACGGGCCAGCCCCAGATGAGCGAATCCTTGATCGACGGCGCCCACTTGACCATCTCGCGCACGGTTAAAGAGCCATGCCCCTGGGCATCGAGCGACCAGAACAACAAAAACATGCCGAGAACGAAACCGAAATCGCCGACCCGGTTGACGATGAAAGCTTTGTTGCCGGCGCGGGCGTTGGCATGATCGTGATACCAGAAACCGATCAAGGCGTAAGAGCATAAACCGACGCCTTCCCAACCGACGAACAAGAGCATCAAGCTGTCGCCTAGCACCAGCGTCAACATCGCCGCCATGAACAAGTTTAAATAGGCGAAGAAGCGCCAGAACGATTTGTCGTCGTGCATGTAGCCGGTAGCGTAGATATGGATCAACCCGCCGATGCCAGTGACCACCAAGATCATCACCGAAGACAACGGATCGATCATGAACGCCATATCGATCTTCAAGCTGCCGAGATCGATCCAGCGATAAAGATTGTCGATGAGAAAACGGTTTTCTGGCTCCAGCCCTTTGAGCGTCAAAAAGCCGTGCACCGCCAAACCGAAGGCGATGATGACCGGCGTGCAGGCGATAACGGCGATGGCGCCCTTGCCCATGGACTTTTGAATCTTGGCGCCGAGCAAGCCGTTGATCATCGCGCCCAGTAACGGCAGAAACACGATCCAACGGATAAAGTCTGTTTGTATCGGATGATCCATATTTAAAATCGTCGCTCGTGCTCGTTACTCGTGCTCGTGAAAATCACGGACAAGACCTGATTACGAACACGATCACGAACCACGAGCACGTCCTTACTCTTTCAACGACTGCGCCGCTTCGACATCGATGGAATGGAACAGCTGGAAGATCGCCAAAACGATCGCCAGGCCCACCGCGGCTTCCGCCGCCGCCAACATGATGACGAAGATCGCGTAAATCTGTCCGGCGCTATTGCCGCTGCTAAAATGGGAAAACGCCACGTAATTGATATTGGCGCTGTTGAGAATCAGCTCGACGCCCATCAGCACGCTGATCGCGTTACGCCGGGTCAGCACCGTGAACATGCCGAGGGAAAACAGAATCGCGCCGAGGACGAGATAAGACGAGAGATCGTTGGGTGACATGGCTACTCTTTGATCTCCTTACGCGACAGCACCACCGCGCCGATCATCGCCCCGAGCAAAACCAACGAGGCCAACTCGAAGGGCAAAAGATAATCGTACAAGAAAGCATCGCCGATGGTCGCCGTGGTGGCGGTAAAGATCACCTGCTTGGCAGCCACCCAATGGGTCTCCTTGACGGTTTGAATCAACATCACCGCGAACACCGTGACTACCAGCATGGCGGGAATCCGGCCCGCCGCGCGGTTGGTGATTTTCACATCGGTGATCCGATGCGTCAGCATGACGGCGAAAAGTATCAGCACGAGTATGCCGCCGACGTAAATTAATAACTGCACCGCGGCGACGAAGTCGGCGCCGAGAAAAACATAGATGCCGGCCACGCCCATGAAGGTGCCGAGCAGTGAAAACGCCGAGTAAATAATATTGCGCGACAGCGCCACCATACCGGCGGAGACTACCGTGACTAAAGAAATTAGATAAAAAACCGCCGTTGAAACTTCCATAACTTACTCTAATTTGTGGAATCGCGCGGGAAGAAAACCTTCTCGGTCAACTATCGGAAGATCCGCTCTAGATCAAGCAGCGGGCGCAACGCATCAATTTTAATAACCGTTGGCTGCTTCGACTTAGATGACTATCCCTCCTCCGCGGCCCCTCCCCCATCCGGCGTAGCGAACTCATCGAGATACTTCATGCCGATATCGACTTTGGTGATAAGCTTGGGCTCGGTTTCGCCGCCCTTCTTTGGCTTATAAAGATTCTGCGTATCCGGCGCGAAGTGGCGCACCAGACCGGCGGGATTGTAGCTCGCCCCTTCGAACTCTTGAGAATGGCGGATGGCACCGGTGGGACAAGCTTCGGAACACAA
Source organism: Deltaproteobacteria bacterium (assembly GCA_009692615.1). NCBI lineage: Bacteria > Pseudomonadati > Myxococcota > Myxococcia > Deltaproteobacteria bacterium. The sequence goes on from SHYW01000009.1 coordinate 48,359, forward strand.
GCCGCAGTACATGCACTTACAAACATCGATATCGAAATGGGTGAAGAAGCGCGTCTTGGTTTCCTTGTTCATGTCGATGCCGATCGTGATGCAGGTGATCGGACAGTCGCGCTCGCAGGCCAAGCAGCCGGTGCAAATGTCCAGATCGACTTCGAGAATACCGCGGTAGCGGAGCGGCAGAGTCTCTTGAATCGGCACCGGAATCTTATCCGGATACTGAATCGTCATCGGCTTACGCATCAAATGGGAAAAGGTGATCGACATCCCTTCGAAAGTCGAAGTCACGGCGTCTTGAATGTCTTTTACGTAGTTAGCGAGAACACCCATAAATCCTCAAAAACTAAATCTGCGGCTTCCAGTAAAACTCCGGCTTGGCGGCGCGAAACTGAAAGCCGACCCGGCGGAAAAAATTGATGATCGTGGCGATGGCGAAACCAAGCGTCAGCGCGCCAAAAATTCTTCGTCCCTGCTCCGACATGAACATGAAGCCAATGGTACCGAGCAAGCAAACGAACGACAGCGGCACCATGTATTTCCAGCACAGCCCCATCAACTGATCGACGCGCACGCGCGGCAGCGTGGCGCGAATCCACATGGCGACGAAGACCCAGAAGTAAGCTTTGCCGAAAAAGGTCACGAACTGGAGAATTCCCAGCAGCACCGGGTTGTCGGTCACCGGCGGCACTTGCCAGCCGCCCATAAACAGCGTCGTCGCCACCGAGCCGATAACATAGAGATTGCCCCATTCGGCGAAGAAGAAAAACAAAAAGCGCATGCCGCTGTACTCGGTGACATATCCGGCGACCAGCTCGGACTCGGCTTCGGGAATATCGAAGGGTGTGCGATTGCCTTCCGCCAAGGCCGCGGTGAAAAATAAAAAGAAGGTGCAGAAGGTAAATGGATTGTGGAACATGAACCAGTCCCAAGGTCCCCAGCCTTGGGCTTTGATAATGCCCTGCATGCTCAAAGTGCCGGAGAGAAACACGATGGTGAGCACCGACAGCCCCGCAGGGATTTCGTAGCTGACGATTTGCGCCGCCGAGCGCATGCCGCCGAGCAGCGACCACTTGTTGTTCGACGCCCAACCGGCCATGAGAATGCCGACGACCACTAACGATGTCACCGCAAGCAGATAAAGAATACCGATGTTGAGATCGGCGACGATCAACTTAGAACCGAAGGGAATCACCACGAAGGAACAGAGAAAACCCATGAAGACGATATAAGGCGCCAGCGGAAAGAGCTTCTGATCCGCCGCCGCGGGAATGATGTCTTCCTTCATGATGTTCTTGATGCCGTCGGCGAGCCACTGAAGAATGCCTTGCGGCCCAACCCGGTTCGGCCCGACCCGCGATTGCATGCGCGCCCACACCCGCCGCTCGAGCCAACTGGTTATGCCCGCCAGCGGCGCGACAAAGGCCGAGAGCACCACCACCGCGGTGAGCACCATGCCGATAGCGTAAACCACTTGCGTCGGCACGCCGGCGAAGGCGCCGTCTTTCATCATTTGATCGAGTAATGCTTGCATGGTTAGATTTGATTCCGTTTAGCGGTCGATCTCCGGCGCGTCGACATCGAGGCTGCCGATCAACGCCACCAAGTCCGCGACCATGATGCCTTTGGCGAGTTTATCGATAATGCTCATGGCGGTGTACGAGCCGGTGCGGATGCGCACGCGATAGGGATACTCGCTGCCGTCGCTGACGACGTAAAAACCCATATCGCCGCGCGGCGCTTCGACGCGGGCATAAACTTCCCCCGCCGGCGGGCGAAATTTTTTCGGCACCTTCGAGATCGCCGGCCCCTTGGGCAACTTGTCGAGACATTGATAAATAATTTTAACGCTCTCTTTCATCTCGCGGATGCGCACCCAAAAACGATCGTAGCTATCGCCCAGCGAGCCGACTTGCGCCGTGCCCACCGGCACTTCGTAGTCCAACTCAGGATAGATGGAATAAGGAATGTCGCGCCGAATATCCCAGTCGACCCCGGAAGCGCGCAGATTGGGACCGACTAGATTGTAAGACAGCGCATCTTCTTTACTGACCACGGCGACGCCGGCCAGCCGCTCGATAAAAATCTTGTTGCCCGAGAGCAAACGATTGAACTCTTCGACGATCGGACCGAAGTGATACAAGAAGTCGGCGATCTTGGCCAAAGTCTCGGGCAAGATATCGTAACCGACGCCGCCGATGCGGATGTAATTGTAAGTCAGCCGCGCGCCGCAGATCTCTTCCATCAAATTGTTGATGGTCTCGCGTTCGCGCAAAGCATGGACGAAGGGTGTCATGGCGCCGAGGTCCTGGCCGAAAGTTCCGACGGAAATTAAATGGCTCGCCAGTCTATTGAGCTCGCAGGCGATGGTGCGGCAGAACTCGCCGCGCCGGGTCACTTCCGTGCCGGCCAATTTTTCCGCCGCCATGCAGAACGCCTGGTTGGCGAACATGGCGGCGAGATAATCGGCTCGGTCGGTGTAAGGAACGTAACCGTGATAAGTCACCTTCTCGCCAATTTTTTCGATGGAGCGGTGCAGGTAACCGACATCGGGGATCGCTTCGCTGATCACTTCGCCGTCAGTCTTGACGACAAAACGCAAAACGCCGTGGGTCGACGGATGTTGCGGCCCGACGCTCAGGGTCATCTCTTCGGCAAAAAAGCCGGTATCGGTGGATGCGGTCTCGCTCATTTATTTACTTGCCTTGCTTGCCTTATCGCAGCAGTTTTTCCACCAGCGGCGCGCGCTGGGTGCTGATGCCGTCGTATTCTTCTTGCTCGACGTAGTCTTTACGCAGCGGATGGCCGACCCAATCGTCCGGCAGCATGATGCGCCGCAAGTCGGTGTGGCCTTCGAAGATCACGCCGAACAGATCGTAAACTTCACGCTCGAACCAGTTGGCCACCTTCCAAACCTCTTCCACGGTGGTGACTTTGGGATTGTCCCTGGGCAAATCGACTTTGAGCACGATCTGATGGTTCTGCACATAGGAAAACAAATGGTAAACGACCTGGATTTTTTCGTCCTTGGGCCAATCGAGAGCCGTCAGATCGGACAAGACTTCGAAACGGTAGCCCGGCGAGTTGCGCAGAAAGCGGCAGATCTCGATGATCGCCGCACCTTCGACGTTCAAGCAAGGCTCCATCGCCTCGCCTTTGAAGTTGCTAACCTTGCCAGGAAAAAACTTTTCCAGGGAGCTATAAATTTCCGCGGTTTCCATCTTCTAAAAACTGCTTAAGCTTCGGTCGAACCGGCCGCCGGCGCCTTGACCAACCAGCGTTCGCGCATCATTTTATCTTGGATTCGTAACAGCCCTTCAGTTAGCGCCTCGGGGCGCGGCGGACAGCCGGGAACGTAAACATCGACGGGAATAATTTTATCGACGCCTTTGCAGACCGAATAGGCGAGCTGAAATAAGCCGCCGCAGTTCGAACAACTGCCCATCGAGATCACGTATTTTGGGTCAGGCATCTGATCGTAAAGCAACTTCGTCCGTTTCGCCATTTTATAAGTCAATGTACCGGCGACGATCATCAGATCCGACTGACGCGGCGTCGCCCGCGGCACCGCGCCGAAGCGGTCCAGATCGGCGCGCGGCCCACCGGTCTGCATCAATTCGATGGCGCAGCAAGCCAAGCCGAACAGCATGTACCACTGCGAAGAAGCGCGCCCCCAGTTGAGCAGCTCGTCAACTTTGGTGGTAAAAACCGTTTCCGGCAGTGAATTGATCAGTGGTTTCAACGCAATTCTCCCAAACTCCGATCAGGCTTTGACTTTCTTTACCCAGTCTAAATCGCCCTTGGTCCAAGCGTAGATCAAGCCGAGAAAAAGAATCCCGACAAACATCAGCACCTCGACCAGCGCGAACAAACCGGCGCCGCCTTCAACCCAGCGGCGAAACACCGCGGCGACGGGAAAGATAAAGGCGATTTCGACTTCGAATATGATAAAAATCAGCGCGACTAGATAGAAGCGAATATTAAAATTGACCCAGGCGCTGCCGGTAGACGGCTCGCCGCACTCGTAAGTCGACAATTTGCGCGCCTGCGGATTGTTCGGCCGCAGCAATTTGCCGATCAGCAGATTGACACCGACGAACCCAAATCCTAATGCGGTAAACACTAAGACGTTAGCGAATTCAAATAGCATCGTAAGTTTCCGTAGTTACAATTGCAGAAAGGCAACGGTCTCTTATAACCATAAATGTTGTAGAGATTCAACCAGTATTACGCGCCCAAAGCGCGGCAAAAGTTTGCGCTCGGGGGATTTTTTGACTAGAGTCGGCGGCGACCCTCCTAAAATAAACCATGCGAGATAATTTAAATCCGAGCTATTGCGGTGCGAGAGTCTAATGATGCCATCGCGGCAACAAATCCGCGTAGTCTTGTCATTCGTCTTCGTTTGGTTCTCGATCAGCCATGCGCTAGTGCATGGTCAATCGCGACCGATACCGGTGCGCACCGCTTATAGCGCGCTTTCCGCCGGCATCGGCACGCTCTGGCTCACCCACGAAGACGGTCATTTCAGAAAACACGGCTTGGAGTCGAATCTGATTTACATTCGTGGCGGATCGACGGCGGTGCAGGCGATTTTGGCTGGCGAAATTCAGTTTGGCCATTTGTCGCCGGCGCCGATGCTGACCGCTTGGGCGCAAGGCGCTGACTTTGTTTGGGTCGGCACGACTACGCATCAAATGGTTTTTACTTTGCTGGTTGAACCAAGCATTACCAAGGGCGGTGACCTGAAGGGCAAAAAAATCGGCATCACGCGCATCGGCTCCGCCAGCGATCTCGCCGTGCGCACTGCTCTGGAGCAATTTGGTTTGAACTCGAAGGACGTGACGATGATCGCCTTGGGCGGCATTCCGGAAATCCTCGCCGCCATGCGCGCCGGCGCAGTGCACGGCGGAATTCTTTCTCCGCCTACTTCGACGGCGGCGCGCGACTTGGGCTACCGGCCGCTGCTGCATATTCCCGATCTCGGCAAAGAATTTACGTTCTCCGGCATCGCTGCGAAGCGTTCGTTCGTGCAAAGCCAACCGGAAATCGTCCGCGCCTACATGGCCTCGCTCACCGACGGCGCCAAAGTATATAAGGAAGACAGCCGTGCGGCGCTGAGAATCCTGCGCAAATACCTGCGCTCCGACGACCGCATCCTCGAAGGCGGCTACAAAGAATACGAAGCGGCGATCTCCAGCCCGCCCTATCCGGGCATGAAAGGTCTCGAAGCGGTGCGCGACAGTTTGCTCGAATCGACGCCGCAGCTGAAGAACGTCGACTTGAAAAAATTTATCGACGACCGTTTCGTCCGGGCCAAATAATTAAGTTTCGGCGCACAATGAAGAAATACTATCTCACCACGAAGATCACGGAGGACACGAAGGGTTCGGACAATTTAAACTCCGAACTTCGTGCTCTTCGTGTCCTTCGTGGTGAATATTTTCTTTCACAGCAAACTCAAATGACCGAATAAGGAAAGGTCAAACCATGCGCAGCGAAACCGAAAGAAAAATGAAACGCTGGCGCGAGCAGCGCTGGATCTTGGATCAAGTGATTCAAACTCGCGGCATCGACTGGGATCAAGGCCGAACGGGAAAGATTATCCGCAACTGTGGCCCCGGCGTCGAAAAAAACTTAACCGATCTTTGCAGCAGGATAAAAAAGTTCGTCGACATCCCGCGGGAATTTTCCCTCGCCGCCGCGCGCCGCGAAGAACAAGGGCGCGACGCGGAAGCCGCATGCAAATTGACCGAAGCGCGGGATCATTATTATATTGCGTCATGCTTCTACACCAACGCCATGTGGGCGATCTACGAAGACGGCAACACGCTGCGAATTCAATGGCAGGAGCGCAAACGCGCTTGCTACGACAAATTTATTCAATATGCCGGCCGGCCGATTGAGCGCGTCGAACTGCCCTACGAAGGAAAAAAAATCCAAGCGCTTTTGCATTTACCGCCCAACCGCAAACCTGACGAGAAAGTTCCCTGCGTCATGTACATCCCCGGCATGGACGGCGTCAAAGAAGATCATCCCGCCGCCGGCGATCCGTTCATCGAGCGCGGCTTCGCCTTGCTGTCGGTTGATTGTCCGGGCCAAGGTGAGACCCGTGAAGGTGGCGTCACCTGCACCGCGTCCAACGTCGAGGCTGCCGGCAAACTTGCCGCTGATTATTTAGTGAAGCGATCAGAGATCGACGCGGACCGTCTCGGCGTCATGGCATCGAGCATGGGATCGTACTGGGCGCCGCGCGTGGTCGCCGCGGAAAAACGTTTCAAAGCCTGCGCCGTCAGCGGCGTCTGCATGGAACCGGGGCAGTTCGCGATTTTTAATATGTCGTCGCCGACGTTTAAGTTGAACTACATGTACATGGCCGGTTACGACGACGAAGCGGCCTTCGACGAATTCTGCAAAACCCTCTCCCTCGAAGGAGTGACGGCGAAAATTACCTGTCCTTATATGATCGTCGCCGGCGAAGACGACGAGCACTGCGAGATGAAGTTCGTTTACAAGTTGATGGGCGAGGCGCCCGCGCCGAAATTGCTCTACGTCTTCGAGGGCGAACGCCACTCGATCCGAAATCCCAAAGCGCGCCCGCTGGTCATCAACTGGTTGATCGACACGCTGCTCGGCAAACCGTTCAAGCCGGAAATCATCCGCATCGAAACCAGCGGCAAGGAAGTCCATCGGGATTGGTGAATTTCGTGATCGCGTTCGTGAATCGTGATCGTCCAGAATCCGGCCACGAGCATGAGCAACGAGCATGAGCAACGAGCAAGACATGCGAATAGCCTACGGAGAATTGATCGGCGGCGTCAGCGGCGACATGTTTGTCGCGGCGCTGCTCGATCTCGGCTTGCCCCTTGCCAAGCTCAGGGCAGAGCTGAAAAAAATCCCGACCCTAAAGTTCGAGCTCAAAGCTTCCAAGAAACTCGTTCACTCCATACGCGCAACCCAGTTCCAGGTCATCTGTCCGAAACATGAAGCGCCCCGTTCTTGGCAACAGATTCGCGCATTGATCCTGCGCAGCAAGCTGAACAGCGAAGTCAAAGACATCGGCCTCGCGATCTTTACCAAACTCGCCCAAGCCGAAGCGAAGATCCACGGCGTCGCCGTCGATAAAGTTCACTTCCACGAAGTCGGCGCCACCGATTCCATCGTCGACATCATGGCCGTGGCGATTGGCATCAAGGAATTAACCATCGATGCTCTCCACTTCTCGCCCATTCCGCTGGGCCACGGCGTCACGCGCTCACAGCATGGCCCATTGCCCGTTCCCGGCCCGGCGACTCTGGAATTGCTCAAAGGACTGCCTACATTTGGCGTCGACATCGAAGGCGAAACCGTCACGCCGACAGGCGCGGCGATCATCTGCGCGCTGGGCGAAAAATTTGGCTCACAGCCGAGCATGACGATTGAGAAGATCGGCTACGGCACCGGCCAGAAAGAATTTTCCAACCGGCCCAATCTGTTTCGCCTCAGCGTCGGCGCAAGCAATGCGAGGTTGCAACACGAAGAGATGTTGGTCATGGAAACCAACATCGACGACATGAACCCGCAGTATTACGATCACATTATGGATCGCCTGTTCGCCGCCGGCGCCCGCGATGTTTTCCTCGCGCCGGTGCAAATGAAAAAAAACCGCCCGGCAACACTGCTCTCGGTGATTTGTGAACCGGCGAAGCGCGACGAACTCGCGGCAATCATCCTACAAGAAACCACCAGCATCGGCGTGCGCTATTATTCAGTTAACCGGCTGATCCTCAAACGCGAAGCGAAGAAAATCGCCACCCGTTTTGGCGCGGTCATGGTGAAAATCGTCACGCAACCGGACGGTATCCAGCGCGCCACACCGGAATACGACGACTTGAAGCGCATCGCCGCGGCGAAACATCTCCCGCTCAAAACCATTCACGACGAAGTGATGCGGCAGTTCAAAAAGTAATTTCCATGGCCGACGATTCCTCAGCTCAGCCGGATGCGCCGGTTCGGCTCTCGCCCTGGGCTTCTCTCGCTTACCGCGACTACAGTTTACTGTTCGCGCTCTCGCTGTTCGCGACCACGGCGCAGCAGATGCGCCAGACGCAAAACTTTTATCAGGTCTACGAGATCAGCGGCTCGGCGTTTCAGCTTGGCATGACCGGCGTCGCTCAAGGTCTGCCAATTTTCGCCTTGGGACTATTCGGCGGCACCCTGGCGGATTTCTTGGACCGTAAGAAACTTATTCTCTACACTGCCTGCGGCAATCTGCTGGTCGCCGTGCTGCTTGGCTTGCTCACCCATAGCGGCCACATTCAAGTTTGGCATATCCAAGCCGCCACCGCGCTGACTTCGGCACTCAACATTGTGCTCAATCCGACGCGCATGTCGCTGATCTCCTATCTCGTGCCGCGCTCGCATCTGACCAACGCGGTGTCGCTCAACTCGGCGATCTCCCAAGGCTCGCACTTCATCGGTCCCATGCTCGGTGGCTTGAGCTTGGCGTGGATGAGCACGGGCAACGCCTATTTGTTCAACGCGTTATTTTATCTGCCGGCCCTCGCCGCCATCCTGCTGCTGACAATTCCCAAAATCGACGCTAGCGCGCGCGAAAAATTTTCCCTCGTCAGTATTTTAAGCGGCGTCAAGTTCTTGTTCTCCGAACCGGTGGTGTTGGCGATGGTCATGCTCGACTTCATCATCGTCGGCGTCGGTTACTATCGGCCGCTCTTGCCGATCTTCGCCAAGGATATTTTATTCGTCGGCCCCGCCGGCTTCGGCATGCTCTCCTCCGCTCCCGCCGTCGGCGGCGTTCTCGGCACGCTCACGCTGCTGATGACCCGCGACGTCAAAAGCAAAGGACTGCTCGCCCTCTGGTCGTTTCTCGCCTACGCCGCCGCGCTCGGCCTCTTCGCAGTGTCGACTAATTTCTGGCTGTCGCTCTTGCTCCTCGGCGCGCTGGGCTTGGCCAATTCGCTGCAAGCCGTCATGCGCCAAACCAGTTTTCATCTGCTCACGCCGGAACCGGTGCGCGGCCGCGCCTTCGCCGTCTTCGCGATTTTCTCCCAAGGCGCCAACGGCGTCGGCGCCACCGAAGTAGGCTTCATGGCCGCTCTACTCGGCGCACCAGGCTCCCTGCTCTTCGGCTGCGCCGTCGGCGCTTCGATAACATTAGTATGTTGGCTGTCGATCCCAGGACTGCGAAGTTTTGGTAGAGGTAAATAAACCGTCAGACAAACGTCGTGTAGTTTAGAGAAGTTAGTTCACGTTAGTTTTTCAAACATCCCCCTTTGGAAAAGGGGGACAGAGGGGGATTTGCTTGTGCGGTGGAGCGGTGGTCTTCGCAACGGACTGGCTGTCGACTGGAACAATGGCGCCAATTGCGAAAATTAAAAATCTCCCCTAACCCCTCTTTTTCAAAGAGGGGGACCGAAAAGATCGCTACTACGCATTCGCATCTCGCTCACGGCAACTTTAATTCCTTCTGCACTTCCCGCAACAGCGACAAGTCGCGCACCTGCGACAGCGCCACCGGCTTCTCCGTGCGCACCGTCGCCTTGCGCGACTCGATGGCGAACTCGTAGGTTTTATCGACGGTGCCGCCGTCGAGGCTGAACGACGGCAGGATCGAATCGTAGGAATCCCTGGCGACGTCGGATGTCTGGTTGAGCCATTTGGCCATGATCGTAATCGTATCTTCGCGCCGCTCGTGCGTAGCGCGCAGCCCGCGCAGCACCGCGCGCAAAACTTTTTTGGTCTCTTCGCGGTTATTCTTCAAACGCGTATCGGTAACCGCAACAGCCGAAATCGGACTGCCGATTTTTAAATCCTTCGGCCCGCCGAGATAATTATAACCTTCCCGCGTCAAACGGACCGGCCCCGGCGGCACGCTACAGATCGCGTCGACCAAACCTTTTTTGAGCATCTCCGTGCGCACCGGCTCGTCTCCGCCGAGCGTCAAGAATTGAATATCTTTGAGATCGATGCCGCGCGCTTGCAGAATCGCTTCCGCCGCCAAATGATCCGAACCGCCGATGCGTTGCGTGCCGATGCGCTTGCCGCGCAGGTCGGCGAGAGTTTTAATCTCCGGCCGGCCGACGATGCTGTGCAGCGGCTTGTCGGTGAGCACGGCGAGAATCTTGAACGGCAGCCCCTGCATGGCGCCGCCGATAATGTTGCCGAAGCTCAAAGTGTAATGCACCTCGCCGCTGATCAGCGCTGGCACCGTCACCTGGCTGCGCATCTGAATCAACAACGGCTCGATATTTTCGTCTTTGAAAAATCCCTTGGCCACCGCCACCTGGGCCGGTAAGAAAGCGTAGCTGCGGCTGCTGTAGGAAATGACGACCTTGTCCGCCGCCAGTGCGACGCCGATCGTGAAGCTGAACATCAGTGTGAACGCAATCGTGAGTTTCTTATGTTTCATAATTTTCTCGGCGCCAGGCCGAGCCGGCTGAGATCGAGTTCCTTTGCCAATCGAGACAAAGTTTCGTGATTGAAAGTTACCGGCTGGCCGACATACGGCAGCTCGCCCAAGCACGGTACGCCGGTCAAACCCGCCAACACTTCGCGGTTGGTCTGCGCCGCCAGCGAAATCTCGCTCGACAATTGATTGAGCACGTAACCCAGCGGCCGCAAATCTTTGCAGCTCGCATGCTCCAGCGTCAGCAGCAGATGATTGATGACACCGAGTTTATTCGCCGCAACGACAATCACCGGCAGTTTCGCCACTCGCGCGAAGTCGGCGAAGGTGAAGCTCGGCACGAGCGGCACCATCAAACCGCCGGCGCCTTCGACAATCGTAATGTCATGCTTGGCGCTCAAGTCCCGGCAAACATCGAGTAAACGATCGACGTCGATCTTCACGCCGGCGCGCTCCGCCGCGATGCTCGGCGCCAACGGTTCCGGCAAGCGGTAGGGACAAATTACGTCAAGCGGCTCGGCACAGCCCGACGCTTGTTGCAAACGCCAAGCGTCATCAGGAAATAATTGGCCGTCTTTCTCGACACAGCCGGTTTCCACCGGTTTCATGACGCCGACTTTGTAGCCCTCGGCTTTGAGCAACGCCGCCAGCGCGCAGCTGAAAAAAGTCTTGCCGACGCCGGTGTCGGTGCCGGTGATGAAAATCGCCTTACCCATCAGTTGCCGGTCACCTTTTCAATCGAATCGTGCACGACATCGAGAAGGATCGCCAGATCGGCCGCGCCGATGCTGAGCGGCGGCATGAGAATAATCACATCGCCCAGGGGCCGGATCATCACGCCGCGCTGGCGCGCTTCGACAATAACCTTGTGGCCCATGCGCTGCTCCACCGGATAACTTTTACGGCTGGCTTTATCTTCGGCAAGCTCGATGCCGATCATAAAGCCCCACTGACGCACGTCGCTGACATGATCCATGGGCAAAAACGTGTCGCGCAAACTTTTTTGCAGCGTCGCAATACGCGGCTGCATGTTCTCGACCACGCTCTCGCGCAGAAAAATTTCCAGATTGGCGATCGCCGCGGCACAGCCAAGCGGATTGCCCGTGTAGGTGTGGCCGTGAAAAAAAGTTTTGAACTCTTTGTACTCGCCGAGGAACGCCGAGAAAACCTCTTCGCTGGTCAAAGTCGCCGCCAGCGGCAGATAACCACCGGTGATTCCTTTCGCCAAGCAGAGAATGTCCGGCGTCACGTTCGCATGCTCGCAGGCGAACATCTTTCCCGTGCGGCCGAAGCCAGTGGCGACTTCGTCAAGTATCAAAAGTATCTCATGGCGCCGGCAGATTTCGCTCACCGCTTTCAAGTAACCTACCGGCTGCGCCCACATGCCGGCGGCGCCTTGCATCAGCGGCTCCATGATCAGCGCGGCTAAATTACTTTTGTTGGCGGCTAACTTCTCCTCAGCTTCTTTGATCGCCGCCGCCAGGGCGTCCGCTTCGCTCATACCCTTATGATAGCGAAACACATGAGGCGGCGTGATGCGCAGCACGGGAAACAGCAAACTCTTATGATAGCGATGAAAAGTTTCTGAATAACCAAGACTCATCGAGCCGACGGTGTCACCGTGGTAGGACTCCGCCAGCGAAGCGATCTGCGTGCGCTCGCTCTCACCCTTGAGCTGCCAATACTGCACGGCCATTTTGAGCGCGATCTCCACCGCTGTGGCGCCGCTGTCGGAATAAAAAACTCGCTGCAATCCTTTGGGCGCGATCTCGATTAATTTTTGCGCCAGCTGAATCCCCGGCACATGGCTCAAACCGAGAAACGTCGAGTGTGACAAGCGATCGATCTGCGCCTTGATCGCATCGTCCAACTCTTTTTTCCGATGGCCGTGCACGTTGCACCACAAGGACGACACGCCGTCCAAATATTTGCGCCCGGTATCGTCGACCAGATAGTGGCCGTCAGCGCGGCTGATGATCACCGGATCTTCGCCCAACCACTCCTGCATTTGGGTGAACGGATGCCAAAGATAAGTATGGTCCAGCTGTTTTAACTTGTCGTGGTAGGTTGCCATGATAGTTATTTAACGTCCTTAAACGCACGTAACGCGCGGTCGATTTGCTCGTCCGTATGCGTCGCCATCAAAGTAATTCGCAAGCGCGCCGTGCCCGGCGGCACCGTCGGCGGACGAATGCCTTGGGCGAACACGCCGTGTTCGAGCAACCGCGCGGAAAGCGCCATACATTTTTTCGCATCGCCGACCAGCAGCGGCAAGATCGGACTATTGCTCGGGCCGAGTTCGAATCCTAATTTAGTTAATCCGCCGTTGATTCGTCGGCAATTTACCGACAGAGTTTCGCGCCGCTGCGGTTCCTGCTTAACCAAATCGAGCGCCGCCAGCGCCATCGCCATCACCGCCGGCGGCAAGGCAGTAGTGAAAATGAAACTGCGGCAGCGATTGATCAGCAAATCGCGCAAGCCGCTGCTGCCGGCGACGTAAGCGCCGAAGCCGCCCAGCGCTTTGCCCAAGGTGCCCATCTGCACGGTCACGCGCTCGGTCAAACCCAACTTCGCGACCACGCCCGCGCCATTAGAACCATAAATTCCGGTCGCGTGGGCCTCGTCGACCATGACCATGGCACCGAATTTTTCTGCGAGCTCGACGATGGAGGTGAGCGGCGCTTCATCGCCGTCCATGCTGAAGATCGATTCGGTGACGATCAACTTGCGCACGCCGCTTGGCGCTGATTGTAGTTGCGACGCTAGGTGATCGACATCGCAATGCGCGAAAACTTGCGTCGTCGCCCGCGACAAGCGGCAGCCGTCGATGATGCTGGCGTGATTGAGCGCGTCGCTGAAAATCACATCGCCCTCGCCCGCCAGCGTGGCGAGAAGTCCCGTGTTGGCTTGAAAGCCGGAGTTGAACACCAGCGCCGCCTCGGCATTTTTAAACTGTGCGAGCCGGGTTTCCAGTTCTTCGTGCAGCGTCATGTTGCCGGAAATCAGCCGTGACGCGCCGGAGCCGCAGCCGTAGCGATCGATGGCCGCCTTCGCCGCGGCGGCTAACGCCGGATGATTGGCGATGCCGAGATAATTGTTCGAGGAAAAATTGATCACCTCGCGCCCGTCGAGCGTCAGTGTCGAATCCTGAGCGCCGTCGACGCGGCGCAATTGGCGGTAAAGCCCGGCGTCTTTCAAGCGCTGCAATTCTGTTTCGATGAATCCGGCCGACATTGGCCTGGAATTATTACATCAACGGCGCAATTATCAACCTAGCGATGGCCACACCTTTCCTGCTATAAAAAACCATGGCCAAAGCCAAAACCGTCTATGCCTGTCACAACTGCGGCTACCAGTCGGCCAAATGGATGGGCAAATGTCCCGACTGCAACCAGTGGAACAGCTTCGCTGAAGAAACATTTGAAAAGAATTCTAGCACGCGAAGTGAAATAAGCCTCGGCACCAAGGAAGAACCGGCGCCGATCCACGAGATCGACACGGCGGAACAGGGCCGCGTGCAGTGCGGCATCGGCGAGTTCGACCGCGTGCTCGGCGGCGGCTTGGTACCCGGATCGGTGATCTTGATCGGCGGCGATCCCGGCATCGGCAAGTCGACGCTCTTGCTCCAAGCGGTGGCCGCCGTGAGTAACAAAGATGTCACCTGCCTGTACGTTTCCGGCGAAGAATCCCAGCGCCAAATAAAAATGCGCGCCGAACGGCTCGCCATCGCCGCGCCCAATCTGCTGGTGCTGAGCGAAACTTCCCTGGAACGAATTCTCGAACACGTCAAGAAAATCAAGCCGGGGCTGCTGGTGATCGATTCGGTGCAAACGCTTTTTTCGTCGGCCATTCCATCGGCGCCCGGCAGCATTGTCCAAGTGCGCGAAACTTCCGGGGCGATCATCGTGCTAGCGAAAAAAACCGGCTTGACGACATTTTTAATCGGCCACGTCACTAAAGACGGTGCCATCGCCGGGCCGCGCCTGCTCGAACACATGGTCGACACCGTGCTCTATTTCGAAGGCGAGCGCGGCCATAGTTTTCGCATTCTGCGCGCGGTGAAAAACCGTTTCGGCTCGACCAACGAGATCGGCGTGTTCGAGATGAAAGAAGCCGGCCTCGCCGAAGTCACCAACCCGTCGGAAATATTTCTCATGGAGCGGCCGCTGCAAGTGCCCGGCTCGGCGGTGGTCTGTAGCATCGAAGGCACGCGGCCGATCTTGGTCGAACTGCAAGCCCTGGTCACCCGCTCGTTTCTCGCCGTGCCGCGGCGGACCACCATCGGCGTCGATCACAACCGCGTCGCGTTGCTAGTCGCCGTGCTAGAAAAAAAGATGGGCGCGAAACTATTCGATCAAGATATCTTCGTGAATGTCGCCGGCGGCGTCCACGTCGACGAGCCGGCGGTGGATCTCGGCATCGTCGCCGCCATCGCATCGAGCAGCCGCGAAGAAGTGCTCGACCCGAAAAGTGTCTTCTTCGGCGAAGTCGGCCTGGCCGGCGAAATCCGCGGCATCTCCCAAGCCGAAGCCCGCGTCAAAGAAGCCGGTAAGCTCGGCTTCGAACGCTGCATCCTGCCGACCAGTAATTGCGTGCAACTCAAACACATCAAACATCCTAAGCTAGTCGGCGTCGGCTCGCTCAACGAATGCTGGAAGGTGTTGTTCTGAGATTCAGCGACACGACGTAGGGGCCGACCTGCGTGTCGGCCCTCTCGGACGGGCGACCACGCAGGGTCGCCCCGACAATTTTTTTTTCTAAGTTTGAACCACTAACATTAACGCCAGCTCTTGAATCTCGGCGAACGGTTGGCTATCAATATGCTCTCTTCCAAATCTCCCGCGCCGGAGTGGTGGAATGGCAGACGCGCCGGACTCAAAATCCGGTAGGGGCAACCCTGTGCGAGTTCAAGTCTCGCCTCCGGCACCAATTTTACCTGCAAAATTTATTTTCGAATCGGTGCACCGACCCTAATCCAATATTCCTCGTGCCTGAATCATGCCCATCCTAACAACCGCCGCGACATTGAGAGTTGTCTGAGAATACACTTCCAACCTCCGCTACCGACGAGCTGAAAAGTAAGCTGTAAAGCAGGTTCTTCATAATACTTCGCATTCGCCGATCGCCAGGGCACTGCGATAATAGGAGAGGTCGACATACTTCTGCACCGGCGGAATGGGTTGGGCCAGATAGCCCAGCTCCGCTCGTAGCTCGATCGTGGCTATAACTCCCGGCAGATTGACGGCCGCTCTTGGGTACAGGCCGTGCTCTGGATCGAGCAGCGCATCGAGTGTCTGTTCGGCGACGCGTCCGTGAATATCGTTGTGGCGCGCGAGCATGTCGAGGCAAGCCGGGCGATTCTCCCTGGCGAAACACCACGCGGTGGCTTCCACGTAGGCGCGGATGTAGCGCATCATTCGATCGGGATGCCGCTCAGCCCAACTCCGGCTCGCCGCGCCGCAGGTGCCTTGGTAAGTGGCGATCATCTCGAAATCTCGCGCCAGCAGATGACCGCCGAGATTCAGAGCATTCTCGACGAAAGGTTCGGTCAACAGAGTCGCACTGATTGTTCCGTCCCTTAAGGACTCATAGCGGCTTTGCCAACCGCCGACCTCGATCAATTCATAATCGTCTCTGGCAAAGCCTCGGTCCTGGAGCCATTTTACCAGCACTAAGACTAGGCCGCTGGTTTTAGCATCGACGCCAATCGATTTGCCGCGCAGTGAATTGACGGCTGGGCAGTCCGGCGCGCCGACCAAACTGAAAAGACCCGGATGAAGCCCCATGAAGATGAACAAGTCGGAGCCGTCCGTGCTTTCGACATCGGCGATCACGTCGTCGGCGCCGGTGTGGCCGATGTCGCATCGGCCAGCTCGCAGCGCTGCGCTTAGAAACAGCGAGCCAGGCGTGTAAGCGGCGTCAACGCGAAGCCCGTGGCGAGCGAAAATTCCGCACTCGACCCCGGCATGCACCGGCAAGTTGTACGCAGCGCGGAACTGCAACAGTTTGATAGTCTCGGGATTATTCATGGCGCTACGTTTCGTTCTGCTCGTATCACGGCGGGCGGAAAAGTTGAACCCATGGGCGCGGCCAACTTGACAAACTATGGGGTTTCCCATTACTGCTCGAAAAACAAATGGAGGTGAACTCATGCCCTTAAAGGTAATGCGAATAGAAGATGCCCCGATCAAACTGATGCGCTGGGACCGCGGCAAGGCGCTCCGACTGGTCGACGAAGCCGACGGCGCCAAGAACGTCGACGTGCATATCAATCTGATCAACGTCGACTCGGGCCCCGGCCCGACCCACTATCACGCGAAAGCGGAAAACATTTACGTCGTCCTGGAAGGCAACGTCGAGGCGATCGTCGAGGGGAAAAAGTATCGCCTCGGTCCCGGCGAGGTCGCCTTCATCCCGCCCGGCGTGCGCCACCAGGCCGGCAATTGTGGCGACACGATTGCCCGCGTGCTGGAGATCTACGCTCCCGCCGGGGAGGACTTTCATATCGTCGATGATTCCGAGAATAAACCGCGTTAAGTCACTAACGGGGTCGTGAAAATGCAATTTGGCGTGTTATTACCGCACTTCGGCAAAACCGCTTCGCCGTCGCGCATCATCGACGGTGGCAGGATGTGCGAGGAATTGGGCTTTGACTCCATCTGGGTGCGCGATCATTTGATCTGGAACCCGCACGGCATGGAGCGGGCCGGCTTACGGTTCGTCGAACCCTTCGTCACTCTTTCGGCGGTCGCCGCAGTGACGAGAAAAATAACCTTGGGCACCGCGGTGCTGGTGCCATTGCGCTGGCCGCTCAAACTCAGCCAAGACCTCGCCAGTCTCTCGTATCTCGCCGGCGGCCGGGTGATCGCCGGGATCGGTTTGGGATTCAATCCCGAGGAACTCGCCACGGTCGGCATGCGCCTTGAGGATCGCGTTGACATCATGCGCGAGACCGTCGAGATCGCGCGCCTGATCTGGAAAGAAGATAACGTGTCCTATAAGGGCAAGGTGTTTTCGTTTGATAACGTCACCATCGAACCCAAGCCGGTTGAACCGATCCCGATCTTCGGCGGCGGCAGCACCCGCGCCGCGATCAGACGAGTGGCCGAGTATTGCGACGGTTGGATTCCCGGCCGCGCGCCGCTGGCGACTTTCGACGACCGGGTAAAATATTTGCGCCAGATCACCGACCGGAAAATAATTCTCGGCAACATTCCCATCACCCGTATCGAGAAGGATCGTCGGAAAGCGCGCGACAGCGTCGACGTCGCCGCCCTCGCCGAGAGTTCGGAAGGAAGCAGCCACTGGATCAAACCGCCGTCGGGAAAGTTTCAAACAATCGAAGACCTGGAAGGTTTGTTGATCGTCGGCAACCCCGATGACTGCGCCGCCGAGATCGAAAAGTACCGCGCCCGAGGCGTCGAGCATTTGGTTTTCGACTTAAGACTGCAATACGATCGCTTCGAAGAGAGCTTGGAGCTGATCAGCAAAGAACTTCTACCGCGGTTTCGTTAAACCACCGGCGCCGCGCTAAATGACAACGAGAAAGAGAATAGAGAACGAGAGAACGGGGTCACCCATTCCCCTCCCCTCGCGGGACACGCTCAGGCGGCAGTGATGTCCGGCGCCGGTCTCGGAGTGCTCTACCAGGACATGGTGAGCGAAGAACTGAAAAGCGGTTCGCTAACGAATCTCACGCCGGCGGGATTCGATCTCGACGGTCATAGTCATTTGGTTTTAGTAAAGGACCGCAGCTTGGCACCGATCGCAACCCAATTCTTAGAATTTGCCCGCGGGCGGAGAGTTTCGATCGGCGAAGAATCGGAGCGAGCCGCTATGCGCAATTCCGGCTCCCGGCGTGGGCGGCGGAATAAAGACAGTGGACAGCCGATTAACTTGCGTGAAAGTGGTTTGATGGCCACCTGAACCTTATTCGAGTTTCACTCCGTAAGATGCATTTCCGGTTGCGCGATGAAAGCAGCGTGACAAAAACAGGGTGATTTGCGGAGAGAAAGAGTTCGAGCTGCGAGCCCGATATACCCATCATCTGTATTCTTGGGAATTTTTGGTGGGCCGAAGGGAATCGAACTTAAAGCATAACTTATTGATAAACTTACAATCCAAATTGAGGCAATATAGCTATTGCCCCCAAAGTTGCCCCCACGCACTCGTTCTCTCCTGTTATTGTTTTTTGAGTCGATTCGTTCTGACCCCGTAATTCATGCTCGCGGTTTAACAAGTCCTTTTTGTCTTGTGTGCAGATCAAGCGGCACCACCCGCTGTTGTAGAGATGAATTTCCCCCGGTACCGGGGCCATCCCGCCGGCCTCGCATTGACGCTCAACGCGTGCGAACAAGAATCGTGCGCGCGGCGGTCGTACGAGTAATGATCTATCGTGTCCGCTGCCGTCAATCGTGGGATCTGCCGCCATGATCGGAAGCGCCAACGGTTACCGCGCCGATAGTTTGCCTACGTCACGGTTATGACTGTAGCATCACCGGCAATTCAACAAATTGAGCAAGCGCAAATCCACCCATCCGCAACCCAACACCCGCCCCGCCAATGAGCCCGTCGCGACGCCGCCCCCTTCTCGCCCGGCGCTCTCCAGACCTCTAGCCTCCCACTCTTCCCCCATTGCCCATGCGGGCCAATAAGGTTGCTGAGCGATTACACTGGAGACGCTCAAGGGCGAGACGAGGGCTCTTTGCCACCGCCACCCCTACCGGACACCCAACGACCCGCGTCGCTAGTTCTCCCGCCCCATCCGGACCGCTCGCTAAGGCCGCGCCGAGCGCTCGCTCAGGACCACCACGCCGCCGCCTGCACCAACTCCGCCCCACCGCAATCGTGCTTGCGGGCGCGCGGGCCAAATCACCGGCGCTCACTCGGAGGCCCGCTCCTCGGAGTTCTGTGCCGTGTCCGTAACGTCACTGCGCGCCCTTGGAACGCTCGCGCCGAATCCCGGTCAACGGCGGTGAGCCGTCGCACTTGCGTTACTCTCCACTCGCGGACTTCGCTTCGCTCCACTTCAGCGCCACAACTTTTTATTGATCTCCTACCCGCCCATGCGCGGTTGACTGTCTTCGCTTCTCTTCGACAGACATCCGCGCGCCCTTTCGTCCACATGGACTCCCAATTTAAGACCGTTGATCGTTTCTCGCCTGGTCGTGATTTTTGGCTACCCGACTCGCTCCCCACTGCGCAATTCGCGCACCACAGCTTTAGCGATTTCCGCCGCGTCCGATCGCTCTAACTGCTGCGGCTTCGCGAGGTCTCGCATAATCTCAGCTTGCCGAGGGCTATCGACTTGTCCGTAGCTAATTAGCGTCGTCAAGACACCCTCGTGTCCAAGACTCTGACTCCACGCTTTGAAATGCTCCGGTGTTTTACAGACCTTTTGACCTAGCTGAACGAGAGTATTCCGCAGGCTGTGCGGATTAAAGTATCTCACGCCGGCAGCTTCAAATGCCTCCCGAAATATTTTGCGTATCGGCGTTGCGCTGCTCCAGTGTTTGCGTCCTATACCACCGACCTTGAAATGGTGTTCCTCACCAACGATAACGTAAGTCGCAGGGAACAGTGGGTCGTCATTGCCCCACAGTTTGGTTTCGCGTAGGTAACTCACCCAGTCCACAACGATCTGGCCAATCTCCTCGCCAACCGGAAAAAAGTTTGTCGTGAAAGTCTTGCTAAACTTGGTGTGCACTTCGCGCGCATCCTGGTAGACGCTACCGGCCGCAAGATCGACGTGCTTGAGCTTCATTGACGCAATGGCGCTGTCCCGTGCTCCGGTCAAAAGCGTGAACGCTATGAGGGCACGATTGCGACGTTCGATCTCGGTTTGGTTCGGCATGGAATCGATCACATGCTTGACCTGCTCGATGGTCGGGAATGTCTTTTCGCGCCGCGCCGTCGCAACCCGCGTGTCTTTATCGGACAGATTGAAGTAGTCGGCGTCGGAATAGCTGAACTTGGACTTGTAGCCCGGCTGCCCCGCCAGCCATTGAAAGAATCGTTTGAGGTCCGCGAGCGTGGCGTGCAAGGTCGCCTTACTCAGCTTCTCGCCGGTCACCTTGCTGTCCTGTTCCGCCAGGTGCCTTTTAAAAGCGACAGCCTGCTCGTAGTGGAAAGCTTTGAAGTCGCGATACTTGGTGTCGGCCTCGAACCTCGACAAAGCCTTGGCGACGGCATCTACCGTGGCTTCGCTGTGGCGCTTGGCTTCCTTTAGAAACACGAAGTATTCCCGCTTGATCCGTTCATTATTGGCGTTGTGTTCTGCCATGGTTTACTCTTCCCCTTTGAAGTCACTGTTTACGGAAGGCTTAACACTCTCGTCTATATGTTGCAGTGCTTCCGTCATCGTGATGTCCAATTTGCCGCGCATCAGCTCCAGTTTGGTCAAATTGACGCGCCGGTACATCATGAAATTGCAGCTCGGACATATACCGATCAGATTACCGAGAGTTGTCAATGGCGGAGAGAAAATGTGCCAGATAGCGGCGCAATAGTGTACCAGTCAGGTTAAGAGAAAAGGGCTTTGAAGCCCCTGGGGTTTATTGTTGAGCTGGCACGTCGATTTAGATTTTGGTGTTGGGTTCTCCTTCGGTTGGCA